>OMQP01000017.1 GCA_900313285.1 uncultured Pseudomonadota bacterium | reverse complement strand
CATGATTTTACAGGGTTTCCGATTCGGTTTTTCAATATTTACCCACAAACATACCGTTTTCAATATTGGTTATTTCGACATTACATATTGTTTTATTTGGTATTGGTTCGCCGATTATTTTTATATCTATATCATCGGGTGTGCGGCCGATATTGTTTTCTTCAATTAAAACGGAAACAGTTTTTCCAATTTGTTGTTCCATAAAATGTTTACGATTTTCATTTGCAATATCGTTTATTATCTTTACACGTGCCTTGGATATATTGCGCGGTATTTGATTTGGCATTTCGGCAGCCACCGTACCCGGACGTGGTGAATATGGAAATGCATGAACATGTATTAACCCCATGTTGCGAACCGTTTGAACCGTTTCTTTGAATAATTCATAGTTTTCGCCCGGAAAACCACAAATTATATCCGCGCTGAACGATATATCGCCGTTTGCTAATTTTACCAATTCCATCAATTTTTTTGAATCGTGTCGACGACGCATAGATTTTAATATTGTATCTGAACCCGATTGCATGGATAAATGTAAATGTGGCATAAAACGTGCATCTTGGCGCATAATTGCCATTATCTTGGGAACTTCGGGTGATGCGGGATCTATTGACGACAAACGCAGATGTTTTATTTCCGGCACATCCGTCAATAATTTTTCACAAAGATCTGCCAACAAAAATGTTTTGCCATTTTCCATACGAATATATGATGCAGTATCAACCCCGGTTAATACAATTTCATAAAAACCATTTTTAATTGCACGTTTTGCGTCCGCCAATATTTCATCATATGGAAACGAAACATTTGGTCCGCGCAACAATCGTGTCACACAATATGTGCAATCGTGATTACATCCATTTTGAACCTGGATAAACTGTTTAGATAATTTTGATTCAGCATCTTTGAAAACATCTATTTTTGAACAAAAATTATCAAAATTTGACTTTTTTAACGCGGCAATATACACCGGTAAATTCATTTTGTCCCTGTTGTCTATGATGATTGTGTTTGGAATCTTTGAAAATAATTGCGGATTGCGTGTTGCACCGCACCCCGTCACAAAAATTACTGCGTTTGGATTTTCACGCGACAATTTACGAACAGTTTGTGCACACTGACGTTCTGCTTCACCAGTAACAGAACAAGTATTAACCAAAACAACATTGTCGATAATTGACGATAACATCTGCGAAATCTTTTCACATTCAAGTGCATTAAGACGACAACCAAAAGACAATGTTTTTATATTCATTTTTTATTTTCTGCTTGATTTTTGCTATATCATAATGCATTATAGACGCTGATAAAAATTATTTCAACAAAGGATTTAAAATGGCACGTGTAACAAATTCTGATACTTTACCTTTTGTAGAAAGCCGCTATGAATTGGGAATGTTGGCTTCACAACGCGTTCGTGATTTGAATGGGGGCGCAGAACCAGTCGTCGAAAAAAGCAATGATAAATTGACTGTTGTTGCATTACGCGAAATTGCAAGCGGTAAATTAGATGTGGCAAACGTGCGCCATGAATTTGTTGAATCTTATAAAGAAGCACCTGTTGCTTTGGACGAAGATGCATCATTGGAAATCGCAGCCGAAGACCCAATGTTGCGCGAAATCGATGCTGAATTGGAAAATTCTTTGGTTGATGATTCTGCCGAACACGCAGAAGAAGCTGTTGAAGAAGATACCCCAGACGCATCGGAAAACGAAGAATAAAAATCCACAAAAAAATCCGGAGACGTCGCATAGTTGGTCTAGTGCGCCACATTGGAAATGTGGTATACTCGCAAGGGTATCAAGGGTTCGAATCCCTTCGTCTCCGCCACAAAAATTAAACGCCTGTTTGGGCGTTTTGTTTTTGTCAGGAACAAAAGGATGGGTCAGCAGAAACCCAAACGCAAAAAGTTTTCATAATACTTGACAAATTATTTTTTATGTCTATAATAAGTATATAACTTAATGAAAAGGATGCAAAAATGATTAAAACAAACAAAATTATTCGCAAACGTCAGTTACCTGGTTTTATAGCTATTGGTTTGGGTGCTGCCCTGACCGCTGGTTTGGCTGTATACAGCATAGACGAAGAAATGGGTGAAAAATACAAAGACCCACAAGACAAAGTTTTTAACGCTGTTTCTTTATCTGTTGTTTGGGTATTGGGTATGAGCATGTTATTGTTGGTGATATTTGAAGTATACAAAGAAAATTATGCATTTGCATCACATACTGCCCGCGAATTTTTAAAACAAGAAATGAAAGAACATCCTGAATTCAAAACTTTTGAAAAAGTGTTGTCTAATCCAAAGGCATTAAGAAGCGTCGCTACTATGATTTCTAACAGTTTGCACGACAGCGAACAAAAACAAGTTATGAACATTGTTGATGAAATGGCGGAAAAATTACCAGGCGCTTCTGTTCAAGACAAAGTCAACATCACAAAACATGCACATGCAGACATTATCAAAATAATTCAAGAACATGTTGCTGTTCATCCTGAATTCTTGAACGAAGTTTTGGCTGCTATGGCATATGCAGATACAACATATGTTATTCCTGTGCAACAACATATAAAATAAAAAGGTGCAAAGATGAAAATCGAAAACAAACTGCTTAACAAATACCTTTTCCCTTATTACATGTACGCCACATTATCAGTTGGTATAGCAACTGGGACTGTGGTTTTGGGGTATAAACAAGTGCAAGAAAACAAAGAATTCGCACAAAAAAACCCGGATATTCAACCGGAAAATTCTTTGGATTTATTGTATGTTTTATTGCTGGTTGGTTGCATATGTTACAGTTATTTTGGTTTTCATATTGTTCCTGCTCAAGCCCGCAAAAAGACAAATGCTTTAGCATGCACATACATTTACGATATGCTGCAAAAATATCCTGAATTAAAAAGCTATGAATCTGCCTTGTCTGACCCAGATCAATTAGAACAAATAATTGCTTTGGTATGTAATGGTTTGGATGAAAAAACACAAAAACAAATTATACAAATCAGCAAAAAATATAATGATATTGATGCAAAAGACAGATCAGAAGAAACAGATAAAATCACTGAAATCGACAAACAGATTCTTGATATTGCAAAAAACTATGCGGCACAAAACCCAAATTATATGGCAACAATCAGGGTTGCTTTGATAAAAAAACATAATGCTTATGTCATGAATCAACAACACACAAAATAATATTGTAAAAAACACATTACACGCAGGTTAAAATCTGCGTGTTTTTTTATAAAAAAATATTGGCAATATGCGTTATAATTGCTATTATGTTGGCAACATGATTAAAAAGTTCCTGATTTTATCTTTGTTGTTTATTTGTGGCACAACGAATGCCGCACCATTTCAAACAAATGCTAAATCTGCATATTTGGTTGATTATGACAGTGGTGTTGAAATTGTGTCTAAAAACGCAGATACACTGATGCCACCCTCTTCTATGTTAAAACTGATGACATTGGCTGTATTGTTCGATGAAATAAAATCTGGAAAATTAAATATGGACGATTTATTAACTGTATCAGAAAATGCAGATTATAAAAATCCACTTTGGTACCCTGCCAGCAAAATGTGCCTTGTTACTGGGCAAAAAATAACTGTACGCGATGCAATACTTGGCATAATCGTTTTATCTGCAGGCGATGCATCTGTAACGGTTGCTGAACACATATCTGGCAGCGAATCAAAATTTACTGAAAAAATGCAAAATAAAGCACATAAAATCGGCATGGTTCAATCAAGTTTTGGTAACGCAAGCGGACTGCCACATGAAAATAATTTAATGACTTCGCGCGAATTAGCAATGCTGGCCAGACATATTATTACTGAATATCCTGATATTTATCCAATGTTTGCAACAAAGCGGTTTGAATTTGAAGATACAAAAACAGATTGGTGTAATGATTGGTCGCGCACACATACAATGAATTATAACAAACTGTTGTTTTCAATGGATGGCGCAGATGGATTAAAAACAGGTCATACCGATAATGGCGGTTACGGTATAGTTGCAAGTGCAAAAATTGGTGGACGGCGTTTAATCGGTGTTATAAATGGATTTCGTGGCAAAGGACATGATGCATTAGCAGAAGAAATGAAAAAATTATTAAACCATGGATTCAAAACAACACAAACAAAAGTATTTTACCGTCCTGGGGATGTCGTGATAAATATACCTGTGTGGTATGGTCGTTATCCATCTGTCGAAGCAACTGTTAATGAAAGCGTGGCTATTACATTACCAAAAGATTACTCTTTGAAAAATGTACGTGTACTTGCACGATATGACGAACCAATCAGCGCACCAATTAAACAAGGTCAACAAATCGGCGAAGTTGTAATTGAAAAAAACGGTGATATAGTAAAACGCGTACCGCTAGTTGCAAAAAATAAAGTCAGAAGAATTATGTTCTTTGGACGCATAATAAAACATATATCGGTTTTACTTGGTGAAAAATAATGGCGAAGAAGAAAGAAGTTTTATTTGAATTTCCAAATCCAATGGACAATGACTGTCTGATTGGACACCAAGACACATTAAAAACGTTTATGGACGCATGGAATGCACGTGATGAACATCCAATTCATCCGGTTTGGATGCTATGTGGTCCACGAGGCATTGGCAAAGCCACATTTGCCTATAAGATAGCTAAAATGGTTTATGGGAATGTTGGCGATTTTTTCATCATAGATTTAGCACATAATTTGGACGATCGTGGCAATATAAAATCTGATGCAAAAATGATTTCTGTGAACACAGTACGTGCAATGATTGACCGTATGCAAATGTCATCTATGTCTGGCAAATGGCGCGTTGTATTGATTGATGCAGTTGATGAATTAACTGTGGCTGCGGAAAATGCGATATTAAAATTGCTGGAAGAACCACCACAACAAACATTATTTTTATTAGTGACACACCAATTGTCAAATGTATTGCCAACTGTACGTTCACGTGCACGTGTTGAAAAAATGCACCCATTAACATTATCTGAATTACGTGAATTGTGCACAAAGTTTATGCCTGATACAGACATAAGTTCTGAAATATTAAAATTATCAAACGGCAGTTTTGGAAAAATTGCTAATTTAAAATCTTCAGGTGGTGATATTATATACGACGAATTATTAACTGCATTAAATAACAAACATTCAAATGCCAGTGATTTAATGAATATCGCCGTAAAAATATCATCTGATATGGCACTTTATGGAATTGTATTAGACGCAATAGCTTATTTTAATTTAGCCGATTTGTATCCGATGGCCAGCAATGCTATTGCAGATATAAACAAATTGAATCTGAAAGCAGATATAACTATATTCAAAATTATTAATGAAATAAAAAAATGTTTATAGATACACATTGCCATTTAACAGATAATTATGATGACGGTATTGATGCAGTTATTGAACGCGCAAAAAAACAAGGCATCGGTGCAATGATTTGTGCAACTGCTGATCCACATGATATTTTACCTGCATTGAATATCGCAGAAACACATGAAAATATTTTCGTAACAACGGGTATTCATCCTGATTATATAAATGAAAATCCAAACGACTATTTAACAGATGAAATATTAAATAATCCCTATGTCATTGGTATCGGTGAAATTGGTCTTGATTACCATTACAATCCACAAACACGCAAACAACAAATTGAATTGTTTGAAAAACAATTAAATATTGCATACGAACACGACCTTCCTGTCGCAATACACACTCGCGAAGCAGAAGAAGACACTGCAACAATTTTGACAGATAAATACCACGGTGTAATGCATTGTTTTACATCGTCTTGGGATTTGGCAAAAATAATGTTAGATCGTGGTTTTTATTTTTCAGCCAGTGGTATTTTAACTTTTAAAAACAGCGAATCTATTCGTGAAACTTTTTCTAAAATTCCAACAGACAGAATTGTTATTGAAACAGATGCACCATATTGCGCCCCTGTTCCATATCGCGGAAAAACATGCGAACCAGCCATGAGTATTGAAACAGCAAAGGTGTTGGCTCAAATCAAAAATTTGCAAATTGAAGATTTAGAAACTATACTGTTCGAAAACACAACAAGATTATATACAAAATGTCACGTCAAATTATAAAATTTGGTCAAGTCAGCGAAAATCGCAAAGCGCGATTTGCATATTCAATAGAAGATACTATTGAAGCGGGTATTTCATTGACTGGTGCTGAAATCAAATCAATTCGTTATGGATTGGTGACTATAGTTGATGGTTTTGTACAAAGACGTGGCAACAATCTATTTTTAGCGGGTGTAGAAATTCAAAAATTACCAACCGCAGCACGTGTTGTTAATTTTGATGAAAGACGTCAACGCCAATTATTATTACACAGAAACCAAATAAATCGTTTAATTGGAAAATTGCAAGAAAAAGGCGCAACCATAGTACCATTAAAATTATATTTTAATAATCGTGGTAAATTAAAAGTTTTATTGGGAATCGGTTATGGTAAAAACAAAGTTGATAAACGCGAAACAATCAAACAACGCGAATGGGAAATAAATAAATCCAGAATTATGAAAGGATAAAAAAAGTCCTGCAAAAATGCAGGACTTTTTATTTTAATCAAACAAATTATTTATCTGATTTTGGGCCGCGTTTACCTTTATGCATGCCTTTCATTTCTTTTTTGACAGCTCTATATTCTTCAACAGAAATACATTCATTTGCATCTGCATCCGCTGCTGCTAATTTTTCCTGCATTTTTGGACATTCAACAGATGACATATCTAAACATCCGTTCACAAACACAGGATGCATTTGTGACATATGCTTGTGTCCATGTCCAAGGCATAACATTTTTCCGCAAACCATACCTAATGCGAAAATGATTGCCCAAACAATAATATGCTTCAACAAATGTGCACGACAATGACAATGGCAGTGACAATGTTCGCCACATTCACATTTATTTTCTACAACTGGTGCTGCTTTAACCACTGGTTTTTTAGCAGCGATTTTCTTTGTTGCTTTTTTTGCAACTGTTTTTTTTGCTGGCATTTTTACCTTCCTTTTGTTTGTTGTTACACTTTGATTCTAGCAATTCAAAAATAAAATACCAGCGGAAATTTTACACAAAAAACACCTGCAAATTTGCAGGTGTTTTTTAACCTTTGCTTAAACAAACTATAACTTAGTTCAAAGCTTCCTTCAAGGATTTACCAGGACGGAATTTTGGTTGTGTAGAAGCAGCAATTTTAATTGGTGCACCTGTTTGTGGGTTACGACCTGTTGTTGCTTTACGTTTTGCGTTGATGAATGCATCCAAACAACCAGCTGCAGTTGCTTTTGTAACTTCAACTTCATTTGCAATTGCTTCAATCAATTCTTGTTTGTTCATGTGTTTCTCCTTTCATATAGAGTTTTTAAGGTTGTCCGGCAGTTTTCAAAGGTATTGCCCTTGGAACAATATCTAGGTTTTCCAAAGACATTGCCTCCACTGCTTACCCGAATCGTAGAGAAAACTGCGCTTTAAGTCAAGACAATTCTTTCAAAAGCGCAAAAAACTTGAAACTTGACAAAAAAGTAAATTTAACGCAACGTCACAGCAGCGGGTTTTACGGCTCTTGCGCCAGTTGACGTATTTTCACAAAGCACATATTGTTGATTTGCACCGCGCACATACACCTGTCTGAAATGATTCGGAGTATAAACCAAAAGCGCATAAATCACTGCCCCCCAGAAAACTATTTTTGTTAGTTCCCACGAATTTTTATATACATCTTCATTAAATTTATCTTTCAATAAATTTTGATAAAGCGCCCATCCCCAACTGAACATCAAAATAAACACTGCAAAAAAGAACAAGATATGTACATATTTATTTATAAGATTCAAAGATTGAGAAACCTGAATCCATGCGGAATTTGATACAGGACAAACATATAAAACCGTGTCAGGATCAATATGCTGTGGTAAATGCACAGGCGGATTTCCACCAAAATTCAAACCAAAAGACGTAGCCAATATTATCATGGCCAATAAACATACTGAAAAAAGCAAACCTGGTTTTTTATTCATTATATCCACCTACATCATTTGTATTATATCATAAAATATATCACTTTTGCAATTTTATGATTGAATATAAATACTTTTAATTTTATCATATGGCGGTAATAAGGAAAAAACACTATGACATATAACGAAATAAGAAAATTATTTTTAGATTATTTTGAACAACATGGACATAAAATTGTTCCATCGGCTTCTCTGATTCCAAACGACCCTACTGTATTATTTACGGTTGCAGGCATGGTTCCATGGAAAGGCATTTTACAAGGCACAGAACCAGCGTTTGCACCACGCGTTGCAGACATTCAAAAATGCATTCGTGCTGGCGGAAAACATAACGATTTAGAAGATGTTGGTTTTGATGGTCGTCATCATACTTTCTTTGAAATGATGGGAAATTGGTCCTTTGGCGATTATTTTAAAGAAGGCGCCATAGAAATGTCATGGGAATTGTTAACAAAAGTATTCGGGCTTGATCCAAACAGAATTGTTGTGACAACACACATAAGTGATGATGAAGCAACACAAATCTGGAAAAAAATTACCGGCAAAGATGCTATCCGTCTTGATAAAGATAATTGGTGGTCCGCAGGCGAAACAGGCCCATGTGGTCCATGCACAGAAATGCATTATGATTTTGGCCCAGATGTTCCAGGTGGACTTCCAGGCAGTGAAAATGAAGATGGCGGACGTTTTGTTGAAATTTGGAACGACGTATTTATGCAATACGATTGTGATGCAAATGGTGTTTTAACACCATTACCAAAACAAAATGTCGATACTGGTGCAGGTCTTGAAAGATTCGCATCTATTATGCAAAACAAATTAGATAATTATGATACTGATTTATTCGTAAATTTAAAAACTGCTGTTTCTGATTTAACAGGCGTTAAAGAAACAGACGAAAACAGATCAAGTTTCAAAGTTATCACAGACCATTTACGCGCAGTTGGATTTGCTATCGCTGATGGTGTTATACCAAGTAATGCCGACCGTGGTTATGTGATTCGTCGTATATTGCGTCGTGCGATGCGTCATGGACAAATGTTGGGACACAAAGGCGCATTATTATCAGCATTGTATCCTGCATTGGTTAAAGAAATGGGTGATGCATATCCTGAATTAAAAACTCAAGAATCACACGTTGTTGAAATCATCAAAAATGAAGAAAATTCGTTTGCAGACATGTTGCAAAATGGTATGAAATTACTTGAAACAGAATTACCAAAAGTTAACAACAATGTGCTGCCTGGCGATATAGCATTTAAATTATTCGACACGTATGGATTTCCACTTGATTTAACTCAAATGATTTTGCGTGATAAAAATATTGCTGTAGATGTTGATGCGTTTGAAAAATGCATGGCACAACAAAAAGAACGTTCACGTGCTGACACACGAGGAACACGTGTATTGTGGGAATCTCAAAATAATTTACCAGATACAAAAGACATTGAAAAATACGAAACAAAAACTAACACACCATCAACTGTTTTAGCAATTTTGCATGGTGAAGAATTTGTAAAATCTGCTGATGCCGGCGATGAAGTTGAAATTGCATTAGACCACACTCCATTTTATGGAACCCAGGGTGGCCAGGTTGGCGATAGTGGTGTTTTCAAAAATGGTGATAATGTTGTTATGAACGTATCTGAAACAAATCGTGTTGGTAATGTTGTTATTCATAAGGGTATTTTGACAGCACCAATACATGTTGGTGATGAAATAATGCCTGAAATAAATCAAAACATTCGTCAACAAACTGCACGTGCACACACCGCGACACATTTATTACAGGCAGCTTTGCGTAAAGTATTAAATGAAGATGTTGAACAACGCGGATCAAAAGTCGCACCAGATTCTGTACGTTTTGACTTCTCTTTTGGTCGCGCAATGACAGCCGAAGAAAAACAGGCAGTTGAAGATTTAGTTAACAAATGGATTGCCGAAGATTTACCTGTTACACACGAAGAAATGGATATTGAATCTGCAAAAAAACGTGGTGCGATGGCATTGTTCGGTGAAAAATATGGTGATACAGTTCGTGTTATTACTGCCGGTGATGTTTCATGTGAATTATGTGGCGGAACACACATTTATCACACAGGCGAAATTATCAAGGCACGTATTAACAAAGAAAAATCTATCAGTTCTGGCATCCGTCGTATAACGATGTCTGTGGGCAGTTTAGCAGAATAATTATATGAAACAATTAAATGATTCTGATATTGCAAATATGATTGGCGAAGATTTTTTTCCGGCCGATAAAACCACGAAAAAATCCGTTCGCCAAGAATTGCATTTATCAACCCGTATTCCAAAATTAAACGAAACGATCCCAGCACATGCGACTATAGATTTTCATCAACATACAGAAGAAGAAGCATGGAAAATGCTGGAACAAGTTGCCGCATGTGGTGCACGCACAGCGACAGTTATTACAGGCGCCAGTGGCATATTAAAAACCAAATTTCAACAATGGGCAACTGAAAGTATTTTATCGCCATATATAGTTTCTTTTGAAGCGATAAACAATGGCAGTTTCAAAGTAAAATTTCGTAAGATGAAAGATTAGTTATTTATCGCACTTCATCTGGCAATAAATCATTAAAAGTCTGCATACAATGTCCATGACCTACACGCCACAAAGAACGTTTTATATCGTTTGAGTTTGGATCATACGGTTGAAATTTATAATTCGCATTAAATAAACTGTGCGCACACCCTGTATTCAAATTAGAATTTGATGATTCTTTGGTATTTCTGTTAGCAGCCCTACACGGACATAAGATATCAACAAACGTGTTCTGATTTCCACTGAATCTGATTCTGTAATCAAGGTGCGCTGCATAAGGTGTATTTTTTTTACTGATACCCGAATTACCACTTAACGCGATTTGTTGACAGGCCTTTACAACATCACCTTTTTTGACCAAAACATTATCCAGATGCAAATATTGTGATATAAGCCCATTATCATGTCTTATATTTACGTACCAACCTGCCCCACCAGGTGTTTTTTGATTGGCAACAGTATCAACAACACCATCTGCTGTTGCATAAACAGGCGTTCCTTTTGGACACGCGATATCTAATGCCGGGTGAAATTCTGCACCATTTGACGAAGATGGTCTGAATCCAAAATCGCTTGATATCCTATATTTAAAATTGGACATATCAACAGGATAACGTAATGGTAATTTAGTCGACAAACCATTATTACACCAATTTGTATTTTGATGTCCACCATTGTTATCTGGCTGGTGTGGTGTCACGCCTGGTTCATGTTGGTGAGGAGAAGTTTCCCCAGGCGTTGTCTGTTGATTCTGGTTAAGCAAATCCGCCATTTGTGCATTTGCAAAATCTACAGCATCCATATCTTCTTTGATTGTTATACCAGGATACGCGCACCCCGAAATACACACACCATTTTCATCATATTCTGGTTCATACAACGAATAATCATCCATCATGAATTCCATTCGTGATACAAAAGACAAATCATCAAACGTCTTTGGAAAAGATTGCGCCTTTAAAAAACTGTCCGCATATGCTGGCAGCGCGACAATCACCAGAGATAAAAATAATGGAAACTCTCTCTTCATGTTATTTATTATATCATTTTTGCGAATAAAAACAAATCTTAACTTGACCAAACATATCATTTTTTGCTTACATAAGATTACACAGAAAGGGATCGAGAGATACAAGAACAGGAAAGGAACCAAAATGGCAAAAATTCACTTTTATTATGGTGTTATGGCATCTTCTAAATCTGCACTGCTTTGCATAAATGCTTATAATTTAAACAGAACCGGTAATAAATACGAAGTTTTGAAACCCACTACTGACAATCGCGATTCGACATCCGAAATTGTATCTCGTATTGGTTTACATACCCCTGCGCTTGCATTAAAAAATTTGGATAAATATAAACCTAAGCGCGGAACACAATTTATATTGATTGACGAAGTACAGTTTTTCACACCAAAAGACATCGATAAATTATTTCAAATCGCAGACAACAGCAAAATAACTATCTTTTGTTACGGTTTGGTTGTAGATAGTAATGGAAATATGTTCCCTGCATCCGAAAGATTGTTCGCATTAAATGCCGAAAGACATGAAATTGAAACCGTGTGCGAAATGCCGGGTTGTGTTAATTCTGCTACACATCATTTACGTTTTAATACCAATGGCGATGTTGTTCGTGGTGGGTCCCAAGTTGAAGTTGGTGCATCACAATATAAATCTGTATGCCGTCAACATTTCAGAAAATTATATGATGGACAAAAAGTAAGATAAAATCAAAAAACACCCGTTTGGGTGTCTTTGAATTCGTGGCGCGCCCCTTCTTCCTTGATACACAATAAATAAAATTAAAAACCGACTGTTCAGTCGGTTTTGAATTCGTGGCGCGCCCAGAAGGATTCGAACCCTCAACCTTCTGATCCGTAGTCAGATGCTCTATCCAATTGAGCCATGGGCGCAACGGAGTATATTTTATACCCTTTTATTCAAATTGCAAGAAAAAACAACATTCTTTCATTTTTCGCTTTTTTAGTGTTTTATTTTTGCCTTGCACGAAAAGCTGAAAAATAGTATAATTACACCTAAATAAGGGAAATGGAGATTTTTATCATATGAAAATCAAAGTTAGTACTTTCGCATTAGTTTTTGCATGTGGTTTAGCATTGCCAAATGTTTCAATGGCAACATATTGTAACACAACAACAGAGCCCGTTGCAGCAGGCGGTTTCTGTTTTTATAATCAGGTTGGATATTGCAGACCAGGTTGTTATTGCCCGGGCGGAAAGTATTATATAGCTAAAAGCAAAGGCACAATAGAAGAAAGATGCAAAGATACAACTGGCGAATATAAACCTGGAAACGGCACACAAAACGTTGGTGGTGGCGCATTTAGATGTCCATCAAATTATCCAAATTCTGACGCAAGTTCAAAATCTATAGAAGAATGCTATCAACAATGTGGTGTAAAGATACACAACAAAATGGTTCGTTGTAACCGGGGTGAATTTTTACATTATAAAAGCGAAACATGCATGAAGTGCGAAGGTCGTGATAACGATCCTAGTTTACCACAAAATGCAATATGTATAGGTGGCACTTTTTATCCAACATGTGGCATAGACAACCAGGGCGTAGAATTATGTGAAGCGCCTTTGGTGCCTAATAAAGAAAGAACAAAATGTATCATGGCAGATACATCAATAAAAATAGATGCCAGAACATATTTACCAGCAAACAGTTCTGCCCCTGCAGCATGTTTGGCTGGTTATTTTTGTCCAGGTGCTAAGGTTGAAAAAGTTCAACCATTTGAACAAGGTATAGAACAGTGTCCTGAAAACACTATATCAAAAGCAGCCCAGGCAAAATGCGATTTATGCCCGAAAGGCACCAAAGCAAATGAAGATCACACGGCATGTACAGATGCTGATATAACTGTTCCATCTGGATATTATTTAAAGGCAAATTCTGTTGAACCACGTCCATGCACGGCTCCGAAGACATATTGTCCGGGCGGAACATTCAGCAAAAGTGGCAAAGACCAAGGTGTTTATAATTGTCCATACGAAAGCAAAAGCAACAGTTCCCATACAGGATGTGATTTGTATTTAACAAAAGAACAAATGCAAAATGGTATTTATGGCAAAAAAGGCGATATAGTCAGCCAATGTTGGTTAAAAACCGATATTAATGATTATAAGACCTGCGTACTGGGTGGAAAATTTCAAGATTAAAAATACGGCATTTAGCCGTATTTTTTTATTCAATCTTTATTCGTATCTTAAACTGTCTATTGGGTTTAATTTTGCTGCTTTTATTGCAGGAAATACCCCCGATGCCAATCCTACAACAACAGCAACAGATATAGAAACGACAACCGGCCAAATTGAAAATGGGACATTATAATGCAATATAAAACGACCAACCCCCTGAGACAAACCGACCCCCAATACTAAACCAAACATAGAACCAATAAATGATATCAAAATAGATTCAGATAAAAATTGAGTAACTATTGTTGATTCCTGGGCACCGATAGCTTTACGAATACCAATTTCACGTGTACGTTCGGCGACAGACACCAACATCATATTCATAATACCAATAGATCCCACCAATAAAGAAACAGCCGCAATAGCAATCAAAAGCAATGTTAAATAACCTGTCACAGTTTCCATAGTTTCCATAACCTGTTTCATATCTGTAATTTGAAAATCGTCACCATCTGTTTCTTTCAATTTATGACGCTGACGCAAAAGCGACGTAATTTGGTTTGTTGCGATATCGTTATCTGCATCCTGGTATAATTTTAAGGAAATCATATTCACAGAATTAGGAAAACGTGATCCAGTAATACGTTTTTTTAATGTTGTTATTGGAACAATTATCATATCATCTTGTGACATCATTCCAGAATCACCTTTGGCTTTGGTCACACCGATAATTGTTAATGGTGTATTACGAACACGAATGATTTCACCAACTGGATTTTTTGGCATTCCCAATTCTTCGGCCGTATCTGGCCCAATTATTGCATATGTTGCAGCATTACGCACAGCAGACATATCTATAAATGTTCCGTATTCCATTTCTATATTTTGAACAGTCGCATACCCCGGATAAACACCAACCATCGATGTTGCCCAGTTTTTATTTCCATATACAACCTGAGCTGCACTGTTTTCTACTGGTGATGCAGCTGCAACATCTGGCAATTGCGAAATGTATTGAACATCGTCCATTGTTAATGTCATACGATTACCACTTCGCACACCAGCACTTTGTGCGGCACCTGCGCGTATCATAATTGTATTTGTTCCAAGTGAAGAAAATTGATCAGTGATAGATTGTTGTACAGTTTCCCCCACAGCAACCATTATTACCACTGCCATAATACCAATAACTATACCCAACACGGTCAAAAACGAACGCATTTTATTGCCACTTATCGACAGCCAAGATTCATGTGCAATATCGTAAAATGTCATTTTTTGTGTGCCTTTTGTTCAGATTTTAACAATACGCTTTCATTTTTTGGTATTGGTCCGTCATATGTTATACGACCATCATAAATATGAATAACACGATTTGCATATCTTGCAATTTCAAATTCGTGCGTAATCATCACAACGGTTATTCCAAAATCATGGTTTAATTTTTTGAAAAATTTCAGTATCTCGTTTCCCATTTTAGAATCAAGCGCACCTGTTGGTTCGTCCGCTAATATCAATTTAGGATTCCCCGCTAATGCACGCGCAATCGCAACACGCTGTTTCATTCCGCCCGATAATTGCGTTGGCAGATATGTTTCAAAATTTTCAAGTCCAACCAATTTTAACATTTCGCGTGCACGTGACAAACGTTCATTCATTGGTAAACCACGATACATCAACGGCAACATTACATTATCCAGTATGTTGCGTTTTGGTAATAAATTAAAATTTTGAAAAACAAAACCAATATATTCATTTCTTATTTTTGCTAATTCATCCGGCAATAAAGTTGTTATATCTTTGCCATATAATTCATAAAGCCCACTTGTTGCGTTATCCAATGCACCAATAATATTCATACATGTTGATTTACCAGAACCACTTGGTCCCATAATAGCGACAAATTCACCAGGCATCACATCAAAAGTATTATCAAATAAAACTTGTTGTTGTCCCCCTATTTCCAATGGAAAACTTTTACAAATTTTTTTCAATGATATAATTGGTGTTTGCTTCATTTACTATATCCTAGCGTGGACCGCCCATCATACCACCACGATGGTTGTTATTATTTTGTGTTTTTTGCGTGCTTTTTTGTCCTGTATAACCAATTACGATTTTATCACCTTGTTGAATTTCATCAGATATAATTTGCGTTTCTGTTGCAGTTGCCAATCCTTTGGTATAAGGAACCAAAACAATATCATTGCCACGTTTAATTGCTAAATGATTGCTTGGATTTATTGCATCGCTGCTGACTTCCATAATGCCATCAAAACTGCGAATTAAAAAAGCCGAATTTTGTGCTTTCCATGTATCTGTTGCAGAATTTATTATAATTGTGACGAATGCCGTCATACCCGGCATCAGTTTTAAATCCGCATTATCAACATCGATAACCACAGTATAAACAACAACATTTGACGTGGTTGTTGGAGACAAACGAATTTGGCGAACAGTACCTTCAAAAATTTGTGAAGCATATGCATCAACAGTGAACGTCACGGATTGTCCATTTTTAATTGCACCAATATCAGCTTCGGATACAGCTGTTTCAATTTGCATTTTTGTTAAATCTTCTGCGATTTCAAAAAGGTCTGGCGTTTGGAAAGATGCTGCAACTGTTTGACCTTTGTCTACTTTACGAGAAATCACAGTTCCATCTACAGGCGATACAATTGTTGCATAACCTAAATTCGTAACAGCTTTGTCATATTGTGATTGTGCACGAATAACCGCGGCTTCTGCCTGTTCATATGAAGTTTGTGATTGTTCCATTTCTGCACGTGCAATAAAACCATCTGCATACAAAGTTTTATTTCGATTATATTGGTTTTTTGCATAATTACGCTGTGACACTGCAGAATCAAGTGCAGCTTTTGCCTCATCAACAGATGCCTGTAAAACAGATGGTTCTATTTTCAACAAAATATCACCTTTTTTTACTGTTGAATTATAATCTACATATAATTCTTCAATTGTACCAGAAACCTGAGACCCAACACTGACCGTATTTAATGGCATTATTTCACCAGTTGCAGTCACTGTTTGAGAAATATTTCCACGTGTAATATCCATCGTCACAAAATTTTTCTTTTCAATTTTCGTAGTATTTACACGAATTGCATACACCAACACACCCAGTGCGACAACAAATAAACACAACCATTTATGACGCAAAAACCAATTTCTTTTTTTATTATTCATCTTTTATTCCTTCCAATTCAGATTTAATATCGCCGATAGCCAACGCAACCGCAGCGCGTTTTACAAACAAATCATATTTCGCTGCATTGTTTTGTCTTTGCGCATTAACTAATTCAGATTGTGCCGTTTGCCAATCTAACATTGTGGCGCGCCCTACTTTGTACATACCGGCCGTCACACGTTCACTTTCTGTTGCAGATTTCAAAAGTGCCCCCGTATGTTTTAAAACCGTTTGCGCAGTTTTATAATTTTGATACGCAGTAAACACGTCCATCATTGCTGTATTTTTAGTTTGTTGTTCGTTATATTTTGCACGATCATAATCTGCTTCTGCTGCACGAATACCATATACATTAGCAAAACCTGCAAACAAAGGCATAGACGCACGAATACCAATTGACCCGTTCATTTTGTCTGTTTCTGGTGCAAAAACGTCGTGTAAATTATTGTCATTCCAACCCAAACTTCCATTTGCAGAAATCGACGGCAAATTACGCAAAAACGCGGAATTACGTTTGTGCCATGCCGCATCTTTGTTCGCTGCTGCTTTTAATAAATCGGGTCTTTTTTCACGTGCAATATTTATCAGTTCTTCGATGCTTTCACTTTCTGCTTCACTTCCAAAAGACGATGACATATCGGCGATTATAATTTCTTGGTTTGCAGGGAAAGAAAGTTTCGTTAACAATGTCCCCTTAGCTATTTCTCGATTATTCTTTGAACGTTCCAACGATAATTGTGATGATGCCAATGTAGTTTCAGCTTTATATACATCGGCTTTGGCAACGACACCTGCTTTAAATTTTTTATCTGCAGTATCTTTAGCGGTTTGTGCAACCTTTAATGCAGATTCTGCAGACTCAACATCTGCATCTGCATTCAATAATTCATAATAAGACCCGACTAAACCATAAATAAAATTTTGTATTGTTTCATCATAATCAAATCCAGCCGCACGATATGCGGATATCATTTGATTCATATCTGCAGTTCTTTTTCCAAAATCAAAAATCAAATAAGATGCAGAAATAGATGCCCCATAATGCCAATCATAATCTTTAACCTTTGTATCAGCACTTTGTGCAAAATTTTTACTTGCATTTGCCCCCAAAGAAACACTTGGCAAATAATTCGCATAACCTGCATTTTTATTAAAATGTGATGAACGTAATGACGCATACGCCGCCGCAGTTTGTGGATTACGACAAAGCCCAAGATTTATAACATCTTGTAATGATTGTACACCCTCTGGCACAGTACGACGTGTTGCACAATCATCGGCACCAAATGCCAAAACCGGCAAAAATCCAACAATTACAGCAATATGAAATTTCATAAAATCCCCTACATTATATTCTTCTGAATATAATCCTAGCAAAACGAACATTGTTTGCAAAGTGTTTTTTAATACTAAATGACGTACAGGTTTACTTTTTTATTTTTCAAATATCTTTTCCAGAACAAATATATTATTATCAACTATTGTTGCAACGCGCCCGACAGCAATAAACTATGTTTTATAGGTTTGTATTCTCATTATGGTTGTATTTCTTGATTTTATTCTCTTGTCATGATAATATTCTTTTTGAGTTGGAAGCAAAATGATAAACAGGGGGAACAAAATTATGAATCATTATCAAATATGGCATGCTATTGAAATGTTTGCACGCGAACACGGTATGACTTGTTCAGGACTTGCAAAACGCAGTGGTCTTGACCCAACAACTTTCAATAAAAGCAAACGCGAAACAGTTTTTGGACAACCACGTTGGCCATCTACTGGAACAATTTCAAAAATATTATCCGCAACAAATGCGTCGCCTCAGGATTTTTTCAAATTTATTACCGATGACGAAAAGGGAAAATAAACAATGCATATACAAATATAATGCCTAAAAAAATCCATATCTGTAAACAAGTGTTTTGTGCACCATAAAAAATATTTCACATTCTACACAAAACACTTGACTTACAATGCAAAGCATTATATTATATGCCTCGTTATTCGGGCATAGTTCAGTCGGTAGAACAACGGACTGTTAACGGCGACAAAAGCTTCCCTCTACATTACTCTTTATCTGAAAAAATGCGCAGAATTACGCGGATTTTTTTAACTCAAAATTTTTCAATTCTGATATCATATATGATATCTATGACCTAGCATATTAGGGCAATAACTGGCAATAACTAGCACCAAATTTTGATAAAAACACATATTGACATACGGAGTCCATCGGTCATACGAAAAACATACCTAAAAATGCCCCCAATTTTTCATGTCCGAAATCAATGATAATATCATACATGAAATCTGGTTAATTGTGCTTGATTTCATGAGTGGCATTTTAAACGAACAAATAACTGGACTTTTAACGAAAGATATTGATGAATACGACAACATTGAAAAGGATTGTCTATGAAGCAGTATAAACATTTTCAGGAAATAGAACCCAGTAATAAGACGGATTTTATTATGCTCTATTTCGCAGCATGCCGATCACTACGTGAATTGAAATCGAATGTGCGTTATAAACAAAACGGTAATCTAACCTGTAAACAGACATGGCTCTTCCGCCGTCTGTACCATAAATTATTTCAAATGGCTGCATTGTGGAAGAACAACTCTTCATATAAACATGTTAAACAGACCCTGTGCTAACATTAAACGGAGTAATCATATTATCTGGAATAACGATATTTTTATCGTTAGCATCGGGTTGTGGTCCAAATTCTGTATCAGGGTCAAACAATCTACAAATCTCTCTCGGTGCATTTTTGTTTAGATTATATACCTTATCAAGTTTTTCTTTCGCAACAGCCTTTAATATATCAGCCACAGCACGCAAATGTTGCTGCTGTTTCACATCGTCAATAATTAGACTGACACCAGTATTTCTGCAAATATGCCCTATTGCATTTCTAACACGCTTTTGAATATACTCACCTATATCATTATTTGTAATTTCACCAAACGTCCCATCGTGAATCGTGTTTTTTTGTGTTTCTATGTATTGTAGATTATCATACACTGAATTTATATAACTTACCCCATCGTGATCATTTTTTGATGGATAAACTATCGTATGCCAAAAAAACAGTATCTTAAAATAAACGTCTGGATTTGCATCGGCAGTCGTATACAATCTCAACAGTTCTGACTTTTCTTCTGTATCTACATTAGCAATTTTCAAAAATTCTGTTCCCTGCATAAAGCCTCTACACAATGTCAAAGTTCTAAAATCACGATACCCGTTTTTATGTTTTTTAATCTGCTGTAGACACCCCGGATGAAAAATAGCACCAGGTATAACTCTAATCTGCAAGTCATTAGCATAAGCCCACGCCCTTGCAAACTCAGCCATCATACGCCATATGTCCCTCTTATCTCCGTCAGATATTGTCAAAAAAGAGTCAGTTCTTGTACAATCCTGCTTTTGTGTTACTGAATTTATGCTTTTATTATATTTTAAATATAATCCTTTATACCAGATATAGTATTCGTTTGCTGGCATAAGTGCATTAGAATCCAAACCCATTACATATACAGGCATATAGTCATTCCTTTGGCATCATTTGTTTCTTTTGGGAAGATAGGTAAAAAGTCTGAAAATTCAAGTAGTACACAACCCAAAGCGCCTGTGTTTTTTTGTTTCATTGAAATTTTGTAAAACATATGTTAGAATTATCCATGAATCCAAGAGATCTTTACAAACCCGCTTTATCCGGTGCGAAAGCATCGTAATCTGATGTTATCGGTGTCTTTTGCACCGTTATCATCCCTGACTTATGGTCGGGGTGCCGTAGGCTATACAACAGGGGTAACCCGAAAGCCCGGGGTCAATGATAAAGCGACTGTAAACACTCCCGACCGCCAATTTCCTTGGCGGTTTTCTATTTCAGAACAAACAAAAAAAGGATTTTCAAATGGTAAATTCCACACATCTAAAAGATTTTGTTATAAAATATGCCGTATGTATAATACCGCTAACCTTAGTAGCTTGTGTATCACCTGTTTCACAAGAAGAGTTCTTAGCAGACCAAGAAAACAACGCAAAAATAGAAGAACTTTCAAAATCCGCCATTCCTGATACAGAAGAATGTAAAGAAATAAAAAACTTCATTGAAAAGGATACCGTTACAAAAAACGATGTTGTAAAAATATTAAAAACAATTCACGCAGACACTTCCGCGGCAGACACATCTAGTAAACTGGAAAACATATATTACGATTATGTAACTGAAACCTGTTATGTGAAAGCACCACATAAAGATATTCAAGAATATTGTTCCAAAAAGTATTATCAAGAAAAAAATTGTATCAACTTTTTAACATACTCTTATTACCCAGTGCCACTAACAGGTAAATTTAAAGCAAAGATGGGCGATTACATAGAAGTGTTAAAAGAAAAAGAAAAGGAAAAAGAGCATAAAGAATTTGTAAAAGCGTGGGAAAAAAGTACAGGATGCAAATATGATAAGATGTTAAAATTACACGGACGTTGGAAGGTTTTACAACAAATTCCTGAAGGTACATTGATAGTATCTATTGAAAACCCAAATTTACAATATTCTTTACAAGCAATGTATGGTCAATCAGAAATATATTTGGTTGCTAAACATCCCAGATATAAAAATATTACAGATGGCGACCTTGTAGGAGCAGGACTTTTTCGCGGATATGCGGACGATTTTCAGCAGGTTGGGACTTATACATATACAACAACACTTGGAACTTCAAAAACAGTAAAAAAACTTAAAGTATGTATTAACAAAAACTAAAAACATAGAAAAATAATAAAAAGGATAAAATATGAATAAAATAATAATGATATTTATAATAAATAAAAAAGAAGCCGTCTTTTATCAACATTGATCGAATCATAAACTAATAACAAACAGCCACAAAAAACGCTTCAATATATTGACGATGAAGAATGATAAAAACAGAAATTAAAATAACGGGCAAAATGCTAGTTGTTTTTTACATAACTAAATCCACTATGACAAATATTAGTTCATACAACTCTTTATAAATGCCGTTCCTAATGGAGTAATTTTAACAAACCCCTTCATAATATCTACATCTGGGTGTTGTGCCATAAATATCTTTTCCATTATTCGTTGATGAACTTCATAATTATTATCTTCTGCTAAACGTTCTCCTAGCTGCGATAACGAACACTCAATCAGCCCCAAACGAGACAAATTATTTATAGCCACTCCATTTGCAATAAGATTTAGATTGTCCAGGTTATCAATTTTTGGTGTTGTATAAACTACGTCTACCAAGGTAAAGAATTCATCTCGTTTCAAATTTTTTTCTTGATCCCTGCGATATTCAATAAATCGCGAAATTGGTTGCTGGCGTTGAACAACAAAGCTTTTTAAGATTTCCGCATCCAATGGACTCATTTGTTTTATTATTTCAACAAAAGCCACATTTATGAATTGTTGTTTGTCCGCATTCATTGAATTTGCAATTAACTTGGCAAACATGTCACGTAAAATTTCTTCATCTATATAAAATTTTGAAGCTTCAAGTGCAGGTCCAATTATTGACAGTCGTGGATCCAGTTTTTTGTCTTCCGGAATTTTACCATATTCTGTTAAAATTTTCTTTTTGTAATCTTCAAGTTTTAGTTGTCTATCAAGACGTTTTTTATCTGCCCAAAAACCAATCCAACTCCCAATAGTGGCATCCCAAATATCTTTTATAGGTTCCTGAGCTATTGGTAACACAACATCTGAAACTTCGCCCATTATTCGTCCTTTTGCTGTTATAATCTTTCACGTTTTACAATACTAAAAATTTATGTTTTTTCAAGGGATTTTTGTGCACGATTTTGTACAAAAGACAACTACTCGGTTAGTCCGTGTGTCTTTTGATTTTCTTGTACATTGGCATACAAAAGCATTAAATATAACTTTCGTAAAAAGCACCTAAAATATCGCGGAAATCCGGGTAAAAACGATACGTTTGATTACACAATCATATCGAATTATTTGCCCCTATATTTTCACTGTTATTTTTTATGTTTTTTTGTAAAAAGTCATACATTGGCATATTTGCTCGTATAATCAGCGGGCAAAAACCGCAGAAAATCAACATTTAAAAATTATTTAAAAAGTCCTTGACTTCTGCGGATTTTAAGGTTATTATATGTCGCGTTATTCGGGCATAGTTCAGTCGGTAGAACAACGGACTGTTAATCCGTATGTCACTGGTTCGAGTCCAGTTGCCCGAGCCACAATTTCCAAGGGTTTCAGACGAAACCCTTTTTCTTTTATTTTGACGTTTGCTACCTATTTGCTACCAAAAACAGTCTTTTTTATTCAAAAAAATCACTAAATATTAAACGTTATTTTATGACTTTATACTTGAAAAACTCCATATATTCACTACCTTTACGAAAAAGACGCATGCAATTAATGGAAAAATTTATTAATGAGACCTATAAATCTGCTTTCTTTATCAGAAAGTTTGTCTGCAGAAACAGCTGCAAGCTGTTTATTGTATAACGGTTTTAATATAAAAGATGTTGAAAAACCAATTATCAATTTGGTATGCGATAAAATTTTAGCTTTCGGCGTTTCTATTGCCTCGTTAGACGGTTTTTATTTTGGATATGAAATTCCTCAAATAGGCAAAGAATTCGATTTTTTACGACTAAATAGCGACAGCATTATCAATTTAGAATTAAAAAGCAGCTCAACCGAAGAAAAGATAACAAAACAACTTATCACAAACAAACGATATTTATCAAAATTGAATAAATCATTACACTTGTATACTTACGTAGAAGATATTAACAAACTTTATCGGTTAGATAATGACAACAATTTAGAAGAAGTCAGCTTTGTGAATTTATGTGATATAATAACTACGCAAACAAATGTGTATACAGGAAACCTTGATAACTTGTTTAAACCTTTTGATTATTTGGTTTCCCCTTTCAATTCCACGGATGCTTTCATAAATGATTTATATTTTTTAACTCCTCAACAGGATAATATCTTAAGCAACATTACCACATTGTTAAACAATTCCACAAACAAAATTGTCGCTATAGAAGGAGAAGCAGGAACAGGAAAGTCATTACTTTTATATCACTACGCAAAACAAATTATAAAAAATGGGGATAACGCATTAATTGTTCATGTAGCACAACTTAACAGCGGTCACCATCGTTTGATGCAGGAACACGGTTTTTCTATTTCTGTTATACACGAGTTTATGAACTTTATTGATTCTTCCGTTTTAAAAAATTTTGATGCAATCCTATTCGATGAAGCACAACGCTTAAAAACGAATCAAATAAAGAAAATTATAGATTATGTAAAAACAAACCATATCAACTGTATTTTCTGTTACGACAAGAAACAAAAACTATCAAAAGAAGAACAAAGCAGTGAATCCGTACAAATTATACGAACAAACGCCGACAATTTATATAAACTTAGTAAAAGAATTCGAACAAATTTGGCATTAGTTTCTTTCATAGATACATTATTCAACCTCCATATACCGTACACAGGAAATTCAAAAAATATTTCCCTGGTTTATTTCGGCGCACAAAAACATGCAATAGAATATATAAATAACGATAAATCGTTCAGTTTTATTGGTTACACTCCCTCCAGATACTATAATTATGAAACCATAGATGCTTTAACAACTATTAAAACATCAGTAGGAGTAGCCCACGAGGTTATAGGGCAAGAATTTGACAAAGTTTCTGTATTAATAGACGAAACTTTTTACTATGACGAAAATGGGAAATTACAGTCACACGGATACGAAAATATACCATACGACTTTATCGGCATGTTACACCAAGCAGTTACCCGTGCTAGAAAAGAAATAAAGATAGTAATAGTTAACAACCCTGGCGTATACAACGGTATTGTCTCATTTCTTACTAAATAAACCTTGTTTCTCTCTTCACATGTGTTTGATCATGCAAAATTCTTGAATATTAAGCTTTGTTTAGTATGATATGACATGAAAGACAAAGGATTTTTTATGTTTGATAGTGAAAATTTAGATAATTGTACTTTGCAACAAGCTTGTGAATGGATTGCTTTCCAACGGCCACCTATGACCACTACACAAGAAGAAGCTTCAGGCTTTATACGACCAAATCCTGAAACGACGAATGATTCTATTTGGGGACAATATGTGCCTAAACCCACATATACATGGGAAGAATATTTACAAAAGATGACCATTTCCTGTGCAAAATTAAAACTTGCTCTCATTGAAAAGAACATATGCGTTTTTGGTCGTGACAAAAATTTTCCAACGATATTGTCTCCACAACCACAATCAATAAGCATATCTGAGGACGATAAATTAAATTGGGACCAAAATATAATTTCTTCCACCTTTTTTACATTTACAGATGTGTTTATAAATTTTGCAGAATTAAGAAAAATATTCCCTGGACCAAATACTTGGCAAAAACCAATGACCCTTTCGTTAAAATATGAAGATGATGATTGTGTTTATTTGTATACTGGCAATCTTCAAAAAACACTTATCAAAAAATTTGCTAGAAACGATAATAAAAGTCGCCAAGTTATCAAATATATTATGCAACATCCTGGTAAACTTATAACTCGTGACGAAATAATACAATATGGCATCAAAGGATTTGATAAAGAAGATCGTATTGATAATATATTGAAGAATGCTTTTGTCATCTTGAATATTTATAAATATTTTTTCAAAAACCCCAAAACAGCAAGTGTAGAATTTGTAGAACAAATAACAAATTTAGACATTGATTCGGACCAAATAGATATGATCATTATTAAATAGAACGCATAAAAAAACACCACATTCCTAAATTTACGTATACAAAAATGCTCCCAACTAACATTTTATGGGGTATTTTTTGTATATAAAATCGATCACAAATCGCAAATCCGTAATTTGTACGGCTTTTTGTTTCCTTCATTGTTATTGTGTTTATGAAAGTTAAACGCTGTGTTTGACCATTAACCATGATAACAAAGGAGTAATATATGATTAGCTCAAAAATTTTAATGACACAAAAAGAAGCAGCAGAATATCTGGGGACAACTGTCGGGACATTAAACACCTGGCGACATTACGGCAAAGATAAAATACCTTTTGTGCGCTGGGGTAACCGTATTCGGTATCGCAAAGAAGACCTGGACGCTTGGATTCAAACCCAGATCGTACAACCCAACAACCAACAATAAAATATTTTCAAATATCAACCCCTATACGCACGTGCGCAAAACAAAGAGGATAATACAATGGAATACGAAGGGAACGACACGTATCAGGACTACGCAGACGAAATAGCTATTGAACACGGTGATTATTACAACACAGAAAGATTTCGTAAACATTTAGAAAACAGCCCTGTTTTTAAAATTGTTGATAAACTATCTGAATACGAAGACAAACTATTGAAACGAGCATTAGAAGAACTTAAAACAAAAAAAGAATGGCAAGATTTAGAAGCTGATGATATGCGCCATAAGGCGACAGGCCTTATACCCCATATGTCAGCCTTTGAATTACTTGAGCGCTACCAAAACAAGATCCAGCGCACATACAAAGCAGAAGACTGGTTCAAGGATAAAATTGACGAATGCAACAGAGTAATTGCAGAGACAAATACATGGAAAACTAACAGTAAAAGAAAAACCAACAAATTAAAACATTGGAAAGGTAAACGAGTCGATTTTGATAAGAAATACAGAGAACATACTGAGGGAAGCAACAGATACGAACGTTTAATTTACAAATGGGCCAGTATTTGCGAACAGATAAAACAAGCCGACATTGCCAAAGAAATTTCGAACGAAAAACGTGGTTATGGTAACCAATATGGATATAATCCGTTTATGCAATCTCGTGAAACGGCCAATGGCATATTTGAGGATTAAGACATGACAGTATATGCATATTTACGGGTTAGCACGGATACCCAAGATACTGAAAACCAGCGCATAGGTGTAAACAACAAAGCCCGTGCGCTGGGATTGACCATAGACAAGTATATTATAGACGATGGGGTATCCGGCACCAAAGAACCGGAAAAGCGTGCTCTGGGCGGAATTTTACGTAAATTAAAGGCCGGCGACATCATTATCTGCAGCGAAATCTCCCGTCTTGGACGCAAATTGTTCATGATAATGGAAATACTGCAGAAATGCATGAATTGTGGCGCTAAATTATACACAGTAAAGGACAATTACGAACTGGGCGACAACATTCAATCCAAATGCCTTGCCTTCGCTTTTGGACTATCTGCCGAGATAGAACGAGATCTGATCAGCCAGCGCACCAAAGAATCCCTCGCTCGCCTCAAAGCCTCTGGGCGAAAACTGGGACGTGATTTCGGCTGTAAAAACAAGCATCATAAACTGGATGGGAAAGAACGAATAATAAGGAAGCTTAAAGAGTCTGGTTTATCAAATAGAAAAATAGCAAAGAAAATGAAAGTTAGTTCCACTACTATTAACGAGTTCCTCAAGAACTTTATTTAACAGAAATTAATGAACATTGCTTATGTTTAACATTTTTGATTGATAGAAGTAAGTTTTTTTCGTATAATAAGCACGTTAAAACTGAAAGGAACGGGGGTTCGTTAGATTTTATCGCCCCCATATGTGGGGTGGAACATGAGCAATATTGATTTACATGCAGCAAAGCGTACAAAAAACGACGAGTTTTACACGCAATATGAAGATATACAAAAAGAAATTAATGCATACCTGGAATACAACCCAGACGTATTTCGTGGTAAAACGATATTATTACCGTGCGATGATCCAGAATGGAGTAATTTTACAAAATTCTTTGCACAGAATTTTGAACGTTTTGGGTTAAAGAAATTGATATCAACCAGTTATGCATGTGAAAGCAAAGGTGATTGTGATACATATTGCCCTACCTTATTCGAAACAGCCAGCCCAAAATACGATAAAAATAAAACCAAAACTCATGGAAAAATATTTACCTTAACGCACGACACAAATAAAAATGGGGTTATCAACATCGAAGATTTAGAGTGGACATATTTAAAAGGCGATGGCGATTTTCGAAGTGATGAAATTAAAAAATTACGTGATGATGCTGATATCATTATTACAAACCCTCCATTTTCATTGTTCAGAGAATTTTTGGCATGGATTATGGAAGCCCATAAAAAGTTTATTATTATTGGAAATAAAAATTCTGCTGGTTGTAAAGAAGTTTTTCCTCTTATAAAAGATAATAAAATGTGGATAGGAACAATGCCAATGGGTTTTGATATTTTATTTAATGTACCAGAACATGTTGCAACAGAATTAATAAAAACGGCAAAATCTGGTAGTAAATATAGAATTATTGATAACATTGTTTATGCACGAGCAAGTGGCTGTTGGTTTACCAATTTAGACCACGGTCGTAGACACCGGCCTCTCCAGTTAATGACTATGGAAGAAAACATTAAATATAGTAAACATAAAGAAATTCGTGGTCAAGGTTACCAAAAATATGATAATTATGATGCAGTAGATGTTCCATATTCGGACGCAATTCCATCAGATTATGATGGTATTATGGGAGTTCCAATTACATTTTTAGATAAGTATTGTCCAGAACAATTTGAGATTTTGGGTTCAACACAACGTGGATGTCACGACGGTGTACCAGACACGAGAAAATACAATGATTATTGGGAAATGAAACAAAGTGGCGAAAGAACGGGTAGTTCTGGTAATAAGACCAATGAAAACGCTAATCTGTTACGAAACGATGGCAAAAACAATTATTTTATTAACTCGGACGGCAGATGTGTACAATCTTTATATACACGCATTTTCATCCGTAAAAAGAAAGGTGGAGTACAATGAAAACAGAATTACATACAGACATAACTATTCGTGAAATTTGCGATGGATTTGTCTACAATGAATTAGAGGGCAAAGGACTTTTTGGAATGTCTGGTAAGTTAACCATTCAACCGGAATACCAACGCAACTACATATATGCGGAACAAAATCGTGAAGCCGATGTTATAGATTCCGTTATTAAAGGTTATCCTTTAGGTATCATTTACTTCGTTAAAGTAAAAGATAATGAATTTGAAGTATTGGATGGGCAACAACGTATTACAAGCATTGGACGTTTTGTGACCAACAAGTTTGCTATTAAAGATCAAAATGGAATGCAACAGTACTTTTCCGGATTAGACGAAGAAATAAAAGAACGTATATTAAATACAAAATTACTTATTTATGAATGCAGTGGTGAAGAAACAGAAATCAAAGAATGGTTTAAGACCATTAATATCGCCGGAGTACCATTGAACAATCAAGAACTATTAAATGCATTGTATTCTGGGCCTTTTGTTACAGCAGCAAAAGAAGAATTTAGTAATAGTCAGAATGCCAACATTCAAAAATGGGCATCTTATATTTCTGGTAGTGTCAATCGGCAAGATTTCTTACACACTGCACTAGAATGGGTCAGTAAAGGCAATATTGATAAGTATATGGGCTTTCACCGCAGAAACAAAGACATTTCCGAACTAAAGACTTATTTTAATACTGTATTAAATTGGATTGAAAGTGTATTTAAAAACGTTGAATTCGAAATGCGTGGTTTGGATTGGGGACGGTTATATGAAGAATACCATAAAAAAGCATATGATATAAATAAAGTGGACGCCTTAGTTAAACAATTATATAGCGATCCTTATGTTAAAAATCGCAAAGGGGTATTTGAGTATATCCTTGGTGGTTGCACAGACACGAAGTTGTTGGATGTCAGGGTTTTTGATGAGGCAACAAAACGCACCATCTATGCACAGCAAACACAAGATGCGGAAACTCGAGGCCTATCAAATTGTCCATTATGTGCACTAGGACATGATGCCAATAAGAATAAAATCTGGAAAATGGCGGAAATGGACGCTGACCATGTTGCCGCCTGGTCAAAAGGAGGGGCAACAGACATATCAAATTGTCAAATGTTGTGCAAAACTCATAACCGCGCCAAGGGTAATAAGTAACTATTACAAATTATCAAAAATAATATTTTTAAAAAGATAAGGGGCAGTTGACACCTCTTAGTTATCATTCTGCATATCTGGCCGCATATCAAACAATCGTTTCCCCTTGTAAAAGAAGTGTACGAAACCATTAGTTGGACGCCCACACTTTTTGTTTGATACATTTGATATAGCTGTCTGTGCTTTCCCTTTGTACGACACCTGATTTTTATCGTCTTTGACAATAGCCCATTCGTCAGGGTCATTTTCAAATAAAATCTTTGTACCCTTGTTCAAACCAATCATTTCAAAAGTGGTGTTTGGTCGTCTCATTGTTTGTTTTTTACCGTTAACAGTGATTGTCACCTTCTCTGTTTCCTTATCCGTTACAACTGTAACGCCTTTCAATTTTTTAGCAAAATTCATTGCTTCTTGTATACAACCACTCCAGAAAAACTCGGTTCTTCTTCCAGACGCAGAAAAGTGACTAAATTTCGCAAATTGTTCATGTATATTCTCTTCAACCCAATCACAATCTTCACAGGCAAGCACCATCAAATAGTCAAAATCTTCTGGTACATTGCTGGCTGACAAACCACGTTCTTCAACAGCTGATTTGGTTGTCTTGCCAATTTTTGTTAAATGCTGAAATGCAGAATTTCTTGCAAAATACACCAATCCTTTCGCCATATTATTCCTCCTATTATTCGTTGGTAATTATAACACATAAACTGAATTATTTATAATACAAAATCCTTGATTTTATGTGGTGTTTTCTTCTAATATAGCAATAAGGAAAGGATAAATTTTGATAGCGATACCGGCAAGCTTACCAGATTATATAGAATGCCGCCCTGTATTAAAATGGGCTGGTGGCAAGGGGCAATTGTTGGAGCAAATAGAACAAAAACTTCCACTAAAACTGAAGATGGGCGGTATCAAACGGTATATAGAACCTTTCGTTGGTGGTGGTGCTGTATTCTTTGATATATACAATAGATATCAAATCCAGGAAGCATTTTTATTCGATATTAACCCAGAATTGGTTATTCTTTACAATGTTATAAAACATGATGTGGAAAATTTGATTGTTGAATTAACCAAAATACAAACTGAATACAGACATACAGATGATACAAAAGCATATTATTATACTAGGCGCGATGAATACAATGATTGTGATAAGAGCGTTGATGCCAATGGATACAGGACAAGTTTTGTTCGCCGTGCTGCCCTAACGATATTCTTGAACCGAACATGTTTTAATGGGTTATTCCGCGTAAATAGCAAAAACAAATTCAATGTCCCGATGGGCAAATATACAAACCCACGTATTTTGGATGAGGAAAACTTACGCAACGTATCTGAAGCTTTGCAAATCGCCACGATTATGCAGGCGGATTTTGGTATTACACCAGATTATGTAAAAGCCGATACATTCATTTATTATGATCCTCCGTATCGTCCAATTCGTGAAACGTCATCTTTCAATTCTTATGCCGTTGGTGATTTTGACGATACTGAACAGGAACGTCTTAAACAGGTCTTTGACAAGTGTCATCAAATGGGCGCTTTGCAGATGTTGAGCAATTCAGATCCAACCAATTATATCGATGACCCATTCTTCGATGATTTGTATAAAGATTATAAAATTAACCGTATTTTGGCTAAACGTCTTATAAATTCCAAGGCTGATGGTCGTGATGCAATTCGTGAATTATTGATTACAAATTATGACTAAGAAACAGTACCGTCTTTATTGTGCAGATTGCCTTGAAAAGTTGCTTGAACTTCCAGAAAATACATTTGATATGATTTTTGCCGACCCACCGTACATGCTTTCAAATGGTGGTATCACATGCCAAAATGGTTGCGTTGTATCTGTAAATAAAGGCGATTGGGATAAATCACACGGTCTTAGTGATGATTTTGAATTTCATAAAAAGTGGCTCTGTGCCTGTCATCGTGTTTTGAAGCCAAACGGCACATTATGGGTTAGTGGTACATACCACAGCATATATTCATGCGGTTTCGCAATGCAATTACTTGGTTTTCATATTTTGAACGACATAACTTGGTTTAAACCTAATGCTAGTCCGAACATGTCTTGCCGGTACTTTACTGCGAGCCACGAAACTCTGCTCTGGGCGCGCAAAAACAAAAAAGCAAAACACACTTTTAATTATGAAGCTATGAAAAATGGCGACTTCCCAAAAGACTTTATTAAAAAGCCAGGTTGCCAAATGCGAAGTGTTTGGGCTATTGGAACGCCAACCAAAGAAGAAAAGAAATTCGGCAAACACCCGACTCAAAAACCAGTGGAATTGTTGGAACGCATTATTTTGGCTTCTACAAATCCAGGCGATTTGATTTTAGATCCGTTTATGGGTAGCGGAACGACAGGTGTTGCAGCATTAAAACATGATCGTCTGTTTGTGGGTATAGATCAAGAGCCACAATTTGTTGAACTGGCTGTAAAAAGGTTATATGATATATCTGAAAAAAAGGATAAAAAATGAAAGCAAATGGGATTGGAGGCGCAAACACCAAAACAGGATTAGTTTTTGAAGGGAAAACCGATTTACGTACTTTTTTGTGTTCTCAACCAGGATATGATTGTGCAGATGATAGACGTGGTTGGGTATCAGTGTTATATAAAGACGAAGAAGTTGCTTCAATATTCAAAAAGAACGCACTTTATAGGTTTTTAGAATATCGTGGCATTGATTGGAAATCCATATTATCTAAAAAACTACTGCCAGATGATTCAATTTATGTTATTGTAAACAATACATTTTTTGTTATTGAGTGCAAATTTCAACGTGTTGCTGGGTCAGTAGATGAAAAATTGCAAACCTGCGATTTTAAGAAAAAACAATATAAGAAATTATTGGCTCAACTGAATATGGAAGTCGAATATATTTACTTGTTAAGCGACTGGTTCAAACAACCATGCTATCAAGACGTATTGGATTATATTGTTTCGGTCGGCTGTTCATATTATTTTGAATATATACCTCTACAAAAATTCGGATTGCCTGTCCCAAAGTAAAAAAGGAAATAAAATGAAAAAATTCTTACTACGTCGCAATATGAATATTGGCACAGGGATGGCTGAAAACGACGGGGAGTTCTTGAAGAAGTGTTTTCTAGAAACCCCGGAGTATGAAACGTTGTTAGATTTTGAAGATAAAAAAATGATTTTATTGGGGCGTACGGGCTCTGGTAAAACCGCTTTGTTAAAAATATTACTGGATAATAAAGATTTAGTACCAATAGAAATAAGGCCTGCCACTTTTGTTATGCAATACATAAGCAACATACCCTTTATTAGAATAATGAAAAATTCTGGATTGAATTTGAGTGTGTTTTATAAATTTTTATGGATGCATGAAATAATATCTAATATTATTAAACAGTATTTTTCTTACACAAAAAAGAAAGATTTTTATACAGCTTTATCTGAAATACTTGGCACGGATGGGCGTATGAAAGAATTAAAAAATTACTTAAATCAGAATGATGGTATATTCTATAGGGAAGAAAGTATTCAAACCATAACTTCTGGGTTAGAAAAAAAGATTGGGGCTGAGCTTGGTTTTACAGATATCGCTTTTATAGCAGATAATCTGACGGAAAGCCAAAAATATGAGATTCAATCAAAGGCAAGTCAAAGATTGAATACAGACCAAATAAAACAGCTTAAGAATATTATAACTATATTCAAGGAGTATTTTGGTAAAAATAGAGAAAAGAAAATTGTTGTGTGCGTGGATGACCTTGACACAAATTGGATGGACGAACAATCAAAATACGATTTATTAAGCGCATTGATAGATGCTATAAAGCAATTTATAGAAATACCAAATATGAAGATAATTGTTGCGATGAGAGCAGATTTGTTAACCAAGACAATATCCACTATACACCGTCAAGGCGAAAAAGATATGGCATTTACATTAAAGTTAAATTGGACATATTCTATGTTGAAAGAACTGATAAATAAAAGATTAAATTATTTATTTGAATATCAGTATGAGAGGAAAACAAAAATATCATTTGATGCTCTATTTGATTGTGAAATAGCCGGCGAAAAGGGTTACGATTATATACTAAAAAGAACATTTATGAGACCCAGAGACGCCATCAAATTTATAAACTTATGTATTATTCAAGCAGACGGCAGTGAATACATTGTTCCAAATCATATTTTAAATGCTGAAACTATTTATCGTAAAGAAATGTTAGATTCTTTAAAAGATGAATGGATAAATTTATACCCAAACGTTGACGTGTATATAAAAGCTATTAGAGACGTAATGGGTAATAGCTTTTCCTATAAAGAAATTCTTAGTAAATTTGAAGAGATATCTAATTGTTTGTTTTCTGTTAACCTATCGGGGGATGAAGATAAAATATTACAAGGCTTCATTGATGCAAAAGGGAATTCTTTTGCAGAACAAGAAGCATTAAAGGCATTACTAAACGTTTTGTATACTGTAGGTGTATTAGGCATAACTTCGCATACAATGGATATAGTATATTCATCCTCAAACAAATCTGAATTAGACATGTTCGATTTTGACGACAATACCTTTCATTTACATCCGTTGTTCAAAAAATTAGAACACAGGCAGCTATCATAATGCTAGCATTATCCTCCCCACTATTAACAATTTATAACACGATGATTTTATGGGATTAGGTGTTATTTTTAACAATTAATATAATAATATTTCTGCATCGTTTTTATTAAATACATAAAAAAGAATAATTTTTGCATTTGTTCATGATTCTACAAACTCTAGCATCTTATCTGCACCACGTTGGATAGAATCACGGATCGGATCCATGGTTAGACGAGAATAGACTTGGGTGGCAATACTTGTTTTATCACCAAGTGCTTTGCCAATTATATGCAAACTAGCGCCAGTTATATCAAATCTTCTATACCTGCTCTTTTTAACAATGCGTACCAAGGACGATGCAAATCTTCTAAATGGCCACTTTTACTACCTTCACTTGGAAAAACCCAATCATTTATCGCACACCTCCGCATTTCTGTCAGTATGTCTTTTGCCTGAATTATCAATGGTATTTTTTGTGGGTCGCCGTTTTTAGAATCTGGGAACAAAACATATCCAAGATCTAAATCCACATTTGACCAGCGCATTGATAACATATTTTGACGACGTTGCCCAATATATAATGATAACAAAACGTAATTTTTAAATACTTCGTTTGGTTCTTCATTAAGTGCCGCAAAGAAACGTTTAATTTCATCTGGCAACAAGAAACGTTCACGAGATCTTTCACGAAACATTTTAATTCCAACAGCTGGATTGCCGTGCCGGGACGGATATCCCCATTCTATTGCCTTGTTATACATATGCTTTACCAGCGCAAGCGTACGATTAGCCGTATAAAGACTTATTCTGTCACGTAAACCAGCATGCATACGTTCCATATCTGCCCTGGTTATACTTATCATTTTACGGTTATGAAATTCGCCTAAGTAATTACGGAACATCGTTTCGGCTTTTGCTTGGCTTTTTGGGCGCGTATATACCTTAACATGTCGTGGAAAATATTGGGTATTAAAGAATTGCTTTAATGTCATGTCACGCAGTGTTTCATTACGTTCTTGACTAGGATCATTACCTTTATCTGCTTCCGTTCGCAATTCACGAGCTTTCATTCTGGCATCAATCAGTTTAGTTACACCAACCCTACCAATTTTTACCCGTTTTGGAACGCCCAAGAACTTAGTGTAAAAATAGTATGTTTTGGTACCACCGTATGTTATCATCACACACAACCCTGCCTGACCAGTATCATAATATACAGCCGCTTTATCACCTGTTGGGACAGGTAATTCTAACAAGTTTTTTTCCGTGAAATTTATGTGATTATTTTGCATTTGGTGTTACTTCCTTATCTTGTTTTACGGCATTGAATTTCGCAAAAATTGCTTTCTTTCTGTCTTGTCTTTGTTGAGGGATCACGTACACCTCTCGGAATATTTCTTCCAACACATCCACATAATATTTAATTTCATCAGAAGAAAAAGCTGCAAAACTGTCTTCGTGAACCTGATCAGATACAACCCCCTTTATCCCTTTCAAAACGTCCAAATAATCTGATAAGTGTGCCCAATTACCTTTTATCGATTTTATTTTTTCATCATAATTATCACCTGTAGCACCTTCCATTAATAAAAATTCATATATTGCTTTACGTACACAAGCAGATGCACCAACAAGCGCATTTTCTTTTACACATTTTCCTGCTTCTATCAAAGGGTCACGTAATTTTTTTGGGATGCCAGCATCTATGATAAATGTTGGCGTAGGTATACTCATTATTATGTTATTGTCCAACTCATCAAAATTTTCTGTTATTGTATGATAATCACCACACCAATAAAAACCCTTAGAAGATCCACTAAAGCCTTCGTATTCAAAATTTTTACTGTAACTTGAAATATTTTTTATTAAATGTGTTGTGCTTTTATGACAACAGCTACAACGTATGGTCAGAATTCCGAGTTTTTTATTTTCACTTTCATCTATAACACTGTATTTTATATCATAAAAATTTGCACCTTTTGTACCACAATGCGCACAATTGTGTTGTTGAGCATTTATGATTTGTTTTTTATCAACATTCATTATCAACCCCTTTTTTAACGGTATATCCGCATGTCATTTTTGCTACCTATTTGCTACTAACAGCATTTTTTGCTACCTGTTTTTGTTATTCTCGATTAATTGATTTGTAGCACACAACCCGCAGAATATCAAGCAAAAATTAAAATTATTAAACTTTATTAAAACCACCAAAAAAGCACTGTTAATCCGTATGTCGGTTAGATTGGTATCAATTTATATGTGTTTTTGTTAGATTTCTGTACTATTGAAGTATATTTGTTGATTTTATCTTTTGAAT
>OMQP01000012.1:6240-37972 GCA_900313285.1 uncultured Pseudomonadota bacterium | reverse complement strand
AAAAAAAAACGGTAAAAACAATGACTTATGCATGATTTTACATAGTTTTCAAAAATATTTTCATATTTTTCAACATAAAAGTATTCTGTTTTCGCAAAAACATCATGATGTTGTTAAATAAATTTATGTACATATTAAAAATCACGTCATTTTATATTTGCATGATGCGCATTTTATGCTATGCTTTTGCAAAGCGAATATAGGAAAGAAACATGAATGATGTAATTATTTTGGGTTCGGGCCCTGCCGGTTTTACCGCAGCAATTTATACAGGTCGTGCAAATAAAAAAACTTTAATTTTGGCGGGACCATCACTTGGTGGGCAAACTGGCGAAATTGCAAAATTGGAAAATTATCCGGGATGGGCCGGGTCTGGGATGGAACTGATTCAATTTATGAAAAAACAGGCCGAATCTTTCGGTGCAAAAATTGAATTTGCATCTGCAACCGATATTAAATTTAATGACGATTCTACATTTACTGTTGTTTGTGATAACGGTAAAAGTTTCGATACAAAAACTGTTATTCTTGGCACCGGGGCATCTGCACGCAGATTAGAAATCGATGGCGCACGCGAATTCTTTGGGCACGGTGTTTCATATTGTGCAACATGCGATGGGTTCTTTTACAGCGGTCGTGATGTAATTGTTATCGGTGGTGGTAACGCTGCATTAAACGACGCTTTGTATTTGGCGGATGTTGCAAAATCTGTAAAAATTATTTATCGCAAATCTGAATTCTTCCGCGCCGAAGGTATTTTGCGTGACCGCGTTGCCGAAAAACAAAACATTGAATGCATCTATAATACTGAATTAAAATCTATTGCCCAAAAAGACGGTTCGGATAAACTGATTGCTACAACTTTAAGTGGCGAACAAATCGAATGCGACGGAATATTCGTTGCAATTGGCCACGAAGCAAACACAGATTATTTATCTGAAAGCATCAAACGCGATGATATGGGACGCATTATTCCAGAATCTTTACCAAACGGAATGTTTGTCGCAGGTGATGTTAAATCAAATATCAAAATGCAAATCGCAACAGCCGTTGGTACTGGTTGCAGCGCTGCAATGGATGCAATTGCTTATTTGAATTCAAAGGAATAAAAACAATGGAAGCGTTTAAAAAAATTTCTGATTACCCTGTTGTAGCTAATCCATTGTTCACACCTGAAAGATTGGCTGCCTATGAACTTTATATACAAAAAGCAATTGAACAATCACGTCGTATGGAAATTGCTACTCGTGAATGGGCATCTAAGAATTTTATTCAATTTCATACTCGTTAAATAAAGAAGGTTAAAAATGTTAGACATTAAATTTATTCGCGAAAATCCTGACATGGTAAAACACGCATGTGCTGTAAAAAATTTTCCAGACATTGTCGATGAATTATTGGCATTGGATGTTCGTGTTCGTGAATTAAAAACAATTACTCAAACAAAAACCGCAGAAAAAAATAAAATTACAAAAGAAATTCCAACTGCTACTGATAAAGCACCACTGATTGCACAATCAAAAGCAATCAGCGAAGAAATCGCTGCCGACATGGCTGAATTGGCAGAAAAGGAAGCATTGCTTAATGATTTAATGCATCGCGTTCCTCAAATCCCAGATTCATCTGCCCCAGTTGGCGCTGATGAATCTGCTAATGTCGAAGTGAAACGCGTTGGAACCCCTCGTACATTTGATTTTACACCACGTCCACAATGGGAATTGTTGGAAATGAATGGTTGGTGGATGCCTGAAAAAATCGCAGGAATTTGTGGAACACGTGTTTATGCATTGTGCGGCGAATTGGCTGAATTGGCATTAGCTGTGCAAACATATGTTATTCAAAATTTGATATCCAAAGGATTCAAATATATCGAATGTCCATCTATTACAAAACCACAAACTATATTTAATGCAGGTCATTTTATGGGATCTGATTTGTCTGTTATGAATAACGATGTTTTCATGTTAACTGATACAGACAGATGTTTGGCTGGTACTGCTGAAATTATCATCAACTCTTTACATAGCGACGAAATTTTAAATGAAAACGAATTACCATTAAAATACGCTGGTTATTCACCATGCTTCCGCAAAGAAGCCGGTGCTGCTGGTCGTGACACTCGCGGTATCGTTCGTGTTCACCAATTTAACAAAGTCGAACAATATGTTTTCTGTAAACCTGAACAATCGGACGAAATGCATGAACATATTTTGAATAACCTTTGTGAATTTATGGAAGCATTCGAATTACCATATCGTGTTATTGCAAATTCAACTGGCGACATGGGCTTCAACAAAGTAAAAATGAACGATGTTGAAGCATGGTTCCCATCTGAAAACGCATATCGTGAATTGGGTTCTTGTTCATCGATTGGTCAATTCCAGGCACGCAGAACAAATACACGCTATCGTGAAAATGCAACCGGCGAAGTCAAATATGTTGCAACATTAAATAATACTGCGATTGCCCTGCCACGTGCATTGGTTCCAATTATTGAAAACCATCAAAACCCAGATGGTTCAGTAAATATACCAAAGGCATTACAGCCATATATGGGTGGCCGAACAAAGATTGGCGGAAAACACTAAAAAAATACCGGCATTTGCCGGTATTTTTTATCTTTTATTGTTATATTCAAAATCTACTGCAAAAACAGAAGCCGGGGCAATATCTTTAATTGCTGCGACAAGATTATTTGCATTCCATAATTGTACCGTTTTATTCATTTTTAATATTTTTTCTGCTTCCAAATCGATCATGCCAGCATTGCCATAATAAACCCAAACACCATTATGATCGTTTCTGCCATATTTAACATGATGTGCAATTGCTTCGCTTAAACGCACAAACAAATGTTTTTGACTTTTATCGAAACGATTATCAAGCATTGGTGCCAGTTTGTTATAATCTATAACATCCGAATAAATAACATCTTTTTCTGTATATAAATATTTCTTTGGGTCTTTAACGATTTTCAACAAATATTCATATGCCTGTTTTGCGCGCGTATGTTCCTGGACGGCATTTGTACGATCTTCTTCTGTATAAAATTTCTTTGTTTGAATTTCTTTTAATTGTTTATCCAAAACAGTTTTACACCATTGTGCATAACCATTTAATAATTTTTGTATTGTTTCATCTATATTTTTTGGTGCCATAAAAAACTCCTTTTATCAGGCATATTATATCAAAAAAAAGCATAAAATCATATATAATTTGTTGATTTTACAAAAATATAGTATAATATTCTCGTTTGCTATAAAAATAAGAGATAACACATGAAAATAAGAAATATTGCTATCATAGCTCACGTTGACCACGGAAAAACAACCCTGGTTGATAATATGTTGAAACAGGCGGGCACATTCCGTGAAAATGAACATGTCGAAGATCGCGTCATGGACAGCGGTGATATTGAACGTGAACGTGGAATTACTATTTCTGCAAAACCAACATCTATTCAATGGGGCGAATATAAAATTAACATCGTTGATACACCGGGACACGCAGATTTTGGTGGCGAAGTAGAACGTATTTTATCTATGGTTGATGGTGTTGTTTTATTGGTGGACAGTGCCGAAGGCCCATTACCACAAACTAAATTCGTGTTATCCAAGGCATTAAAATTAAATCTGCGTCCAATTGTTTGTATCAACAAAATTGACCGTGCTGACGCACGTCCAGATGAAGTTTTAACTGAAACTTTCGATTTATTTGATAAATTGGGTGCGACAGATTCTCAATTGGACTTCCCTTATTTGTATGCTTGCGGAAGGGACGGTTGGGCAATCCGTGATTTAAAAGATATAGATAATCCAAACAAAGATTTAACACCTTTGTTTCAACTGATTGTAGATCATGTACCTGCACCTGATTGCAATGGTGAAAGATGTCAATTGGATGCACCATTTACAATGTTGGCAACCACATTGGAAGCGGACCCATATGTTGGTCGTATCTTAACAGGTAAAATTGAATCTGGAACTGTAAAGGTTGGTCAATCTGTCAAAGCAATAAATATGAAGGGCGAATTTATTGAAAACGCCAAAATCACAAAAATCATTGAACACCAAGGTGTGAACAAAGTTTCACGCGAATCCGCATCCGCAGGTGACATCGTTGTTCTTGCTGGTTTTTCTAAGGCAACTGTGGCTGATACACTTTGCGATCCAAGTGTTAATGACCCTATTCCTGCTATGCCTATTGATCCACCAACTTTAACCATGACTTTCTTTGTTAACACTTCACCTTTGGCTGGACAAAGTGGTAAGAAATTAACATCCCGTATGATTGGTGAAAGATTGTTCAAAGAAGCCGAAACAAATATTGCTTTGAAAGTTTCACAGAGTGAAAACAACGAAGCATTTGAAGTTTCTGGTCGTGGAGAATTACAACTTGGTATCTTGATTGAAACAATGCGTCGTGAAGGATTCGAATTGTCTGTATCTCGTCCACGCGTTGTTATGCAAACAAACGAAAATGGTGAAAAACTAGAACCAATTGAAGAAGTTGTTATTGACGTTGATGATGAATTCAGTGGCATTGTTATTGAAAAAATGACAAAAAGAAAAGCCACAATTACAGAAATGAAACCATCTGGTATTGGTAAAACACGCATTGTGTTTTCTGCACCATCACGTGGTTTGATTGGTTATTTATCTGAATTCAGAACAGATACACGTGGCACAGGTATTATGAACCGCGTATTCGATAAATATGATTTATACCGTGGTCCAATTACTCAATACCGTCCAGGTGTTTTGGTTTCTATGGAAGCCGGCAGCACAACAACATATGCCCTGCACAATTTGGAACCACGCGGTGTATTGTTTGTTGGTCCACAAACAGAAGTTTATTCTGGTATGATTGTTGGTGAACACAGCAAAGAAAACGATATTGAAGTTAACCCTGTTCGCGGCAAACAATTAACAAACGTACGTTCCGTTACTGCGGATGAAAAATTGTTCTTGGCCCCACCAAGAAAAATGTCTTTGGAAGAAGCTCTGTCTTATATCCAAGATGATGAATTGGTAGAGGTAACTCCAACAACAATTCGTTTACGCAAAAAAGAATTGGACAGTGGCAAACGTAAAAAAGCATATCGCTTTGCTGAAACAGATTAAAATAAAAAACCGCCCATCTGGGCGGTTTATTTATCCTTCATAATTCAATTTCCATTTTAACCAGTTACGCCATTTGCCTCTTCTTTCACGTCCGGGTATAAAACATGCTGAATAATGTATAATAAAATGTTTAAAATTGTTTATGAACACAGAACCATATTTTCTGTTGTATTCATTCATGGCATTTTGATATTCTTCAAAATCTTTCTTATCTTGAATTGTATCTTTTTCTGTAAATTTAAAACCATACGCATTAAAAAATTCACGCATATATTTATTTACACCAATAATTTGTGGTACAGATGAACAATGATCTGTTTTGATATCTTCAACAGAACCAGATATAAATATACCATTTAATTTCTTTGTATCATTTATTAAATTTTGAATATCTGCATTACATTTTGCTAAACGATTTCTTTTAATTTGTATAACTGTCCCGCCAGGTTTCATAAACAACGCTAAATGCAATGCAGTTCCTGCACAACCGGCTAAAATCTTACAGTTTTTAACCAAACTTATTTGTTCAACCAAAGGTAAAGTTTCTGGATAAATTATTTTAAAACCATTTTTTTCAAATATTTTTTGAACAACACCTTCACCAAATGTTCGTCTTGATTTCAAAGCAGTTCTTGATACATAAATTTTATCATATTTATTTGTATTTTTTACATTGCTAGCAATTTTATCAAAGGTTTTTCCGAACGCATTTGAAGAATATACAGGTATATTGAATCCTTGGACCGGCACATAAACATTTCTGAATTGAGTGGTATTGTTTAAAATAATAATATTTTCACGCTTTACTCCCAATAAACCCAGCAATTCAAACATATAGTTTGGTACGGGATTAACATCCATATTATTTATTAAAACAACTTTCATTTTTTGATATTTTTTATCCAACAATGCATATGCCCTGTTCATATGTTCTAATAAAAAGTGTCCAAACTGGTTAAAAACATTTCCAATGAACACAACATCTTCGTCAACATATGGGATATTTTCATGATTAAATTTTGGCACAAATTGCCCATTATTTTTACGCACCTGTCGTGAAGATTTTACAAATTTTAAATTTTCATCAAAAATACCAAAACCATGATTATGTTCATTTACTATGATTCCGTGCGTATATTTTTCAACATTGGTATCACGCATATACTGGTGTAACACAGATTTTTTAAGATATTTTTCAAAATCTTTATCACCAAACACTTTATAAGACATCATTTTTCCTTTGTTGCAAATCATTTATAAAACATGTATATTATAAGCAAAGAGATAATATATGTCCACACATAAACGATTATTTCTGTTTGCAGGATATGACAAAGATTGCATTATTGACGATGCGCTGATTTATTATGTAAAAAATCTTTCCAAATATGGTGATGTGGTTTTGTGCATGGATTGTGATTGTCAAAAATCAGAAATTGAAAAAATAAAAGAATATACAATTCATACAATTGCTAAAAGACACGGCGAATATGATTTTGGTTCCTATAAACGTTGTTTTCGATACGCACACGATAAAGACATATTAAAAAATTATGATTATTTATATCTGGTTAATGATTCTGTATTTGGGCCTATGTTTGATATATCAAAAACATTAACAGATATAGAAAATATGGAAACTGACGCCACTGGGTTGATTATTTCAAAACACAAAACACATGCGTTTATGGAATCTTGGTTTGTGTGCCTTGATAAAAATATATTCATGTCAGATTGGTTTGCTGATTTTGTATCATCTGTACAACCACAACAGTATAAATATGAAGTGACAGTAAAATATGAACACGGTTTAACTAATTTGATAAAAGACAATAATCATACATTTAATGGTTTATATACTGTATATGGTCGCGAAACATATAATAATCCAAAATATTTGTTTAAACATGGATGTCCTTTTATAAAAAAATTATCGTTCAATCGACACAATGGGGCACTGGGAATGCAAATCCAATATATATTGAACCATTGCAATAAAAGTGTTACGACATCTGTTATAAAAACAGCAAATCGTTTATATGGCAAAGAATATATGAATTGGTTTTTAACATATAACCCATTAAAAGTATTATGGCGTAATATTAAATATGGGATAAAAAAATTAAAAAACGGTGGAATATGATAAAAAGACAAAAAAAGATAGCGGCAATAACAATGGCGCGTGACGATGAATTTTTCTTGTCACGATGGATTGCATATTATGGAAAACAATTTGGAACAGAAAATCTGTATATTTTATTAGATGGTACAGATCAAAAAATTCCGGAAAATGCAGGGAACGCCCATATCACTAAATTACCACACGAACAATTGTCCCGTACGGCTGGCGACAAATACAGAATAAAAAAATTATCTGAACTGGCACACGAATTATTAGAAAAATACGATATTGTTATTGGATGTGACAGTGATGAATTTCTAATTGTCGATCCAAAAATAAAGAAAACATTGGCAGAATATTTATCAAACAAAAAAATACCTACAACTTTATCTGGTCTAGGTTTAGATATTGGTCAACACTTATACAGCGAAGCCATCATTGATAAATCTGCCCCATTTCTTGAACAAAGGGAATACGCCCTGCTTTCCACACGTTACACAAAACCAGTTGTTATAAACAAACCTGTGCATTGGGGCAGCGGATTTCACAGTGTTCGTCATCATAATTTTCATATAGATAAAAATTTGTACCTACTTCATTTCGGTGCAATTGATATGAATATGTTGGAAGAAAAAGCAAAAAAACGTGGTGCTGATTGGTTAAATCATTTACGACGTCGTGGAAACGGAACAATAAATATAATTACGCGCAAAAAAGCAAGAACTGAAAGCTGGTTAAAAATTGCGCGTATATTACAAACATATTTTCGCCCAATATATGCACTGCGCAAACCCGCAATGTTTGGTCTTAAACCAGTTGTAAAAATACCATCACGTTTTAAGAAATCAGGGATATAATTTGTTTTACAATTTGTTTTGCATCAAAACGATTTAATGCTTTGCTTGATTCTTGAATCATATTTTTTATGTTAACTTTTTTATTATAAACACTATCAAAATGTTTTGCTAGTTGTTCAACATCACCCGGTTCGTACAATAATCCACCACGACCATTTAATAAAATTTCACGTGGGCCATATTTACAAGATGAAGCTATATTCAAAGTACCTACTGCCACAGATTCTATTAACACGGTTGGCAAACCTTCCCCATAACTGGATAAAACATTTGCAACAGCCCCTTTCATAACGGTAAATGGATTTGATAACGCACCAGTAAAAATAAATTGTTTTTTGGATAACAATGTATTCGCAATACTAATATAATGTTTTGCCCTGTTACCATCACCAACAAATACCATTTTTACATTTGGTTTTTTATTTTTTTGCCAAAACAAATCAAAAGCACGTAAAACAGTTTCTATATCTTTATCTGGTGTCAAACGCGCAACAGTACAAAAATATTTTCCACTAACTTTATTTTGTTCTTTTGATTTATTTTTAATATCTTTGATATCTATAGGATTATAAATTCTGACTATTTTACTTGAAAACTGTGGATATAAAATTTGGAAATCATGCATACATTCGTCTGTCAGCACAACAAGATTATCATAATATTTCAGTTTTTTTTCAAATTTTCGCTTTTTAAAAACAGATAAAGAAGAATGAAACCATGCAACTTTTTGTGCGCTTTTGATATGTTTTAATTCATTTGCAAAACCAAAATCATGATAATCTATGAAAACATCTATATCTTTAAATTTGCGCATACCAAAAACAAATCGTTTAAAATTACGATAAATATCTCGCAAGAAATGAATACATATGCGCGACAAAAAAAAGTGTGGCAATTTTGTTGTCAGCCATTTTGATGGATATAACGAATACTGTTTTATTTGCGGATGTTTTTCCAAATATTTTTTATACACATTTTCATGAATATCCACATAAGTAATCAAGGAAATATGTATATTTTTATGTTTTTGTAATTCATCAAGTGTTCGTATCAAAACAGATTCTACACCACCCATCTGCATATCACGCAAACAAAAAGCAACATTTATATCTTTCATTTATTTCACACCGATAAATTCATAGATTTTTTCGCGTAAATCATACCATTCATTTGGCACATTATCAAAAACACCAATTTCATTCATTTCAATAAATTCGTTACGAGCTTCTTTGAATTCTTCATCTGTTTTTAAATATTTCAATTTACGAAAAGCCCAATTTACAAACAACCACATAAACTGACTTTGCCATTTTTTCATTTGCGTATCATCAGCTTTTTCTGCATATAATTTATATGCTGTTTTTATTCCAGTGCATAAACTTTTCATAATTTTTAATTGTTTTGCAGATAGAACTATTCCACCAAAATTTGGGATATAATAATATAACGGCAATGGCACAACAGTCACACGTGGCTTTTTCAACATAATCGCAGACCACCATGGAAAATCTTCAAATAAAATACCTTTGATAAATGGTGTATCTTTGATTAAAGATTTTTTATAAAGATTTTTCCAAACCTGACAATGTTTAATCAACCATTTACGATTTGGATTATTTACATTATGCGCACGTTCTGTTGCAAATTCAAAAACATCATCAGTTGTACGTGTTTTAATCTTATTTAAATCATACTTCTTTTTTATACCAAATGGAACCACATTGTCCGTATCTAAATGCAATACATGTCGCACCATAAGTTGCGGTCTGTAAAATCTGTCATAAGTAAAAGATACAATATCTGATTTATTTTTTTCTGCAAAATTATACGCAATTTCCATTGTTTGCGGATGAATAAAATCATCACTGTCTAGGTACATTATATATTTACCTTTTGCATATGGCATTCCGGCATTTCGCGCATCAGATAAACCACCGTTTTCTTTATGTACAACGATAAAACGTTTATCTTGTGCTGCGTATTCTTCGGCAATGTCACCAGATTTATCTGGCGAACCATCATCAACACATATCGCAGTCCAATCTTGAAATGTTTGATTTTTTACACTATCCAAACATCTGCGTAAATATTTTTCAACACCCCACATTGGGATAATAATTGAAATTTTTGGTTGCATATACGTACCTTTGTTTTACATTTTCGTTATTGCCTCTGCAAATGTCCCCGGCAAAGGCGCATCAGCATAAGCACATTTTTGAAAGAAAGAATCTTTTGTTAATTTTTTGAATAACTTCGCATCATATGGTTGATGTTTATATGTATGCCAAAGCGCATGCGTTGGATCTTGATCTATATGGGGCATTTGTGCAAAATACTTTATCGCACGCGGATCGTTTTCAACCAAAGTACGGAATAACAATTGGTGCATAAAATAATCAAAACTGTGATTTTCATGCATCCAATAATCTAGAATCATAGCACGCCAAGCCGCTAATAAATAGGCACCCTTTCTTGCACGAATAAAACAATTTTGCATATATGAATATTTTTGTCCTACATTACCAACCATATAAACAAAAAAATCCAAATCTATAATCCATTGTGGAATTTGTTCTGTGACAAAAGCCGTTGAATCCAACCATATACCACCATGTTCATAAAGCAATTCAACACGAACAATGTCTGCAAAGTGTGCACGTCTTATTTTACCTGCGCGATATTTCTCAACTATTTCGCGTGGCAATTTAACATACTGTTCAAAATTATTATCATCTAAAACGACCAATTCTTGTTTACAATGTTTTCGAATACTTTTAAAACAAGATTTTATCAAAGCCGGTGCTTTTTCTTCCCCTTGCTGCCACATAGTCCAAATTTTTTCATTTTCATCATCTTTGATAATTGGCATTTCTTTAACATTTGCTGCAGCCGGCAAATAACGTTTGAAATAACGAACTGCTATATCAGAAAACACATCACAACGCACAGCGCTGCGTACGGCACGTGGACGCCATACCCAATTCAAAATATGTGCCCGAACCACTATTTGTGTTAAAGCCCATGCGCGTGATATGTTCATGATATTCTCCTTTTTGATTATTCTTCAACCATACCTTCGTCATCATCAGATGGTCCTGTTGTCATTTCTTCTGCGATGCCGTTGGCTTTTGCCATAATTTTATCAAGCAATTCTTTTTGAGCTTCTTCATGATCTTTCAACCATTGACGTGCGTTTGCTTCGCCCTGACCAATGCGTTCATTATTGTAAGAATAGAAAGAACCTGCCTTTTCAATAAAATTATATTTCACACCCATATCAAGTATTTCGCTGATTCTTGAAATACCTTCACCATACATAATTTTAAAATCAACTGTACGGAAAGGTGGTGCAACTTTATTTTTAACAACTTTGACACGTGTTTCGTTACCAATAACATTTTCTTTATCTTTGATTGCACCAGTTCTGCGAATATCAAGACGTACAGAAGCGTAGAATTTCAATGCATTACCACCAGATGTTGTTTCTGGCGACCCAAACATAACACCAATTTTCATACGAATTTGGTTAATAAAGATAAGCAATGTATTACTGCGCGAAACAGATCCTGCCAACTTTTTCAAAGATTGTGACATCAATCTTGCAGTTGTTCCCATGTATGTATCACCAATATTACCTTCTAATTCTGCCTTTGGTACCAGGGCAGCGACAGAATCAACAACAACAACATCAACCGCACCAGATTTGATAAGAGTATCTGCAATTTCTAACGCCTGTTCACCAGAATCAGGTTGTGAAATAATCAAATTAGAAACATCAACACCTAATTTTTTTGCATATGATGGATCCAAAGCATTTTCTGCATCAATATATGCACATGTGCCACCTTTTTTTTGCGATTCCGCAACTGCATGTAATGCCAAAGTTGTTTTACCAGAACTTTCTGGACCATAGATTTCAACAATTCTGCCTTTTGGATAACCACCAATTCCTAATGCAATATCCAACCCCAATGAACCTGTTGAAATCGCTTCAATATTTTGTTGTGAACCATCGCCCATTTTCATGATGGCTTCTTTACCAAATTGTTTTTGAATTTGTGCCAGCGCCATTTCCAATGCAGGATTTTTTGCAGGCGCGTTTTCTTTTACTACTTCTTTTTTAGCCATAAAATACCCCTTTCGTTTATAGTAAAATCATACTAAGAAAAAAGGGCTAACGCAAGGTCTATTATTTATGTTTTGACCATAAAACAATTGTTGACAAAACAGCCATTATAGCAGTTATCAACCAAACTGCAGATGTAGAACCAAATATTGCTATGCATATTGTCCCCAGTATCGGTGCAACAACGTTTGGAAAATTAACACTAGTTCTGAAAAAACCATAATATCTTGATTGTTCTCTTTTAGGCATGCCATTAAAGAACAATAAATCGTGCGCAGATTCCATTAGTGCACCAGATATTTGCCATAAAACAAATATCAATAATAAAACAGGCCCTGACACAAAAGTTGCTGCAATCGAAAAAGCAGCAAACGACGCAAAACCACATGTTAACCAAAAACGCACACCATATTTTTTAATAAGTTTTCCAATGAACAGATTTATAATAACATACGGCAAAATACCAACAGATAAAACAACCCCCAATGTATCATTTGAAAAACCATTTTCAATTACAACAATTGGTACATAAAGTAATCGCATTGAACGCAAAGCATAAAAACCAAAATTAACAATATATGCACGCAACATACCAGATTTTTTAAAAAACGATATGGCATTCATATGCAATAAACGAACTGTTTTATGTATGTTTATAGGTTTTAAATCTTTATCCCGTTGAACGATTCCAAAATGTTTAAAAAACAATAACCCTGAAAAATAAATCATACCAGCTGCTAACAGTGGCATTCTGTAATTACCATTAAAATGATTAACAACTATCATCGCGAATATTGGTGCAATCACTGCACCGGAATTTGTCCATAAATGATACCGCGCGTTTAAACGTTCCATACCAACATCTTTTGAAAAATCCGACATAAAAAGTGGGAGCAAAACACCTATCATCGTCAATCCAAAATTGGCAACGTAATCCAACGTTATGAACGTCATAGGTTTCACAGAAAAACTCATCATGCAATAGCACGCCCCAAGTGCAGCCATTGTCAAATAAAGCAATCTTGTTTTGGTAAACCAATGTAAAATTTCAGCTGCAAATATTCCAACAACAACTGCAAAAAATGCGTACAAAGCAGCATAAACACCAACTGCTGCTGACGCAAATTCTTCATTGAAAAATAATTTGAAAATTCCCAACAAACAAAGAGAATATACTGCGTCGACGATACCACTTGCAAAACCAGTAAACAACCCCAGATTTGCAAAAGAAAATCCGGTTACATTTTTATTTATAGAAAGATATTTTTCTCGTCTCATACAATCCCTTGTGCTAAATATAGCACAGTCTAATATTTTATAAACATATTTTTTTATGAAACAAATCGTGATGTATTCGCATGTGTCAAAGCAATTGCAATCGCATCACTTTCGTCTGCAGTTTTTGGATGTGCATCAGGCAATAAAATAGATAACATTTTATATATTTGTTCTTTATCTGCATGACCAATGCCAGTAAGTGCTTTTTTAACTTTATTAGGTTCATATTCAAATACAGGTATATTTTTAATTGCGATTGCTGTAATAGCAGCAGCACGTGCATGTCCTAAGAGTAATGTCGTTTTACCATTTTTATTAACAAAAATGACCTCTATACTGCATTCTGTAGGATTAAATTTTTCATATAAATCAGATACGCCGTTAAAAATAAAAGCCAATCTTGATGCAAAATCTGCTTTTACTGGTGGTAAAATAACGCCACTGGCAACATATTTACGCGTAGCGCCCATAACATCTATTATTGCCCAACCTGTATGCAAAAGCCCTGGATCGATTCCTAATATTCTTTTCATTTTATTTCCGTATAGTTATTTTACCAATCGCATCATATCCGTAATATTTATCTATTTTATTTTTTATTTCATCTAATTTGTATGATAATTCCAGCGCAAATGCAGACGATACAGGCCGCAAAACAATATTGAATTGTTTTGTCCTGGTCTGTTTAATTCCAACAAGTTTTGAAATTTTTGCAACATCATCACCAACAATACGTAACCAATTTTTTGCTAAATCAGCATCAGTTGTTCGTCCACCTAGCATTTCTATAAAACCACCAAACACAGACGCCAATGTTTGTGGACGAGATTTTCTAATATCAAAATTTATTTTCTTATCTTGGTTTGACATAAGTGTACTCTTTTGGCATCAGGATAAACATTTGTCCCTGTGAATGTTGACCATGTGCAACACGATACGCTTCATCACCAGAACCAAAGAATATATCTGCACGAATCCATCCTTTGATTGCACCACCGGTATCTTGAGCTATCATCAAACGATTAAACGAACGACCATCAGATAATGTTGTATTTATATATACAGGCAACCCCAATGTATACAAAGAATCATCCATGGCTACACTGCGAATCTTTGATAATGGCGTTCCCAATTTACCAATCACGCTTTTCTGTTCTGTTTCATAAAAATAAACATAACGTGGATTGTTGTAAATAACCTCCTTGGCCAGTGTCTGATTTTGTTTTAAATGCGTCCATACAGCATCTGCACTGTATCCGCCTGCTGGTTTAATACCCTTTTGTTGTAATTGGGCACCAATAGATTTAAATGGCATATCATTAACAGCAGCAAAATTCAATTTAACCAATGAACCATCTTCTAATCTTAACATACCACTGCCTTGAATTTGCAGGTTTTGCACATCAACTATGTTCGCCCAATATAAAACACGCCCTATTTTCTTGTTCACAATATCACGTTTCGCAACATTTTTATAATTACGCCCATCAATTGGCACCCCCATAATTGGTTCGTTGCATACAGCACTTTGTTTTCTGCAACCGTCAATCACAGGAGAATAATATCCTGTATACGTTCCGGTTTTACCACCTTTTTCATTAAATACTTGGTATGGTTGAAAATGTGATTCAAACCATGCCCGAACAGTCGCTATATCCGCAGACGCGCTTGGCAACATATTGCATTTTTCGCGCAATAATTCTGGATCAGGTATCACAGAACCCTTATATTGAATTTTGGCTTTGCACGTATTACGAAATGCCTGCAGCGCATATCTTACATCATCATCACGCCATCCTGGCAAAGATGAATACGACACAGCATGTAAATTGGATGGTATCTTGGAATCGTCCCCAACATGTGTTGGCGCAGACAAATCACAGCCCGCCACAGCCACCACAACAGCGGTCAAACCAATAAAATTCAATATTTTCTTTAAATTAAACATTTTATACATCCCCCCACTTGTAAAAATGATTTCTTAATGCTATATTATCATAAAACGATGGATAAAAAAAGGAGCAATCGTATGCCAAAGTTTAATATTATATCTCAATTCTTGAAAGATATCTCTTTTGAAAGCCCAAATGTCCCAGAATTATTCTTTAAACAGGACAACGGACAGGCAAAAATTGAAATTAATATCGATATCAACATCAAAGGTTCTGAAAACAATCTGTTTATGGTTGATTTGATCACAAAAGTTCATTCTAAATTAGAAAAAGATGATAAAACAATCTTTATGATTGAATCTACATACACTGGAATGGTCCAATACGAAGAAAAAGATGAAGAAACCAAGAAAAAGACATTGTTGATAGATGTTCCAACATTATTGTTCCCATCTGTACGCGCAATGGTAACAAGATTGACTGCTGAATCTGGTTTCCCAGCATTTGTTATGCAACCTGTTGATTTTGCACAATTATACGAACAAAGACAGGCCGCAGCAGCACAACAAAAACCTGCAAATCAATAAGATTAAAAACAATAAAAACACCGGCAAACGCCGGTGTTTTTTAAATAAATTAAAACATTATGCTGCCGCTGTGAAAACCTTTTGAACGTCGTCATTGTCATCCAACGCATCAACCAATTTTTCAAGTTTAGCATATGCTTCATCGTCCAAATCAACTGGCATATTTGGGACCCATGTAATTTCTGCATTTTCAGGTTCGCCAAGTTTGTCAGCCAATGCTTTTTGAATATTCATGAAATTATCTGTTTTTGTTGTGATGATAAAACCTTCTTCACTTGATTCAAGGTTATCTGCATCAACTTCCATAACCAATTCCATCATTTCATCTTCTGTTTTGCCAACAGATGCAGGATACATAATTTGTCCAACATGTGAAAACATGAACACAACAGAACCTTCTTCGCCCATATTTCCACCATTTTTTGCAAATATGTTACGGATTTCTGGAACTGTACGACGTGGATTATCAGTTAATGCTTCAACAATAACAGGAACCGCATTTGGACCATACCCTTCATAACGCACTGCAACAAAGTTATCAGTATTTGCGCCTGATGCCTTTTCAATAGCGCGTTTAATATTGTCATTAGGCATAGAATTTTTACGTGCCTGTAAAATCGCCAAACGCAATCTTGGGTTGTTATCTGGATTTTTATCACCCAATTTTGCCGCCATAGTTATTTCACGAGCCAATTTTGTAAACAAACCGCTGCGTGCTGCATCAACCAATCCCTTTTTATGTTGGATGTTGTGCCATTTACTGTGTCCACTGTTGGATGTTGTGCCATTTACTGTGTCCACTCATATTTGACCTTTTGATTTAATTATATTAAAATTACACCAAAAGGATAACAAATGATTGGAAAATTGCAAGGTGTAATTGACTATGTTGGCCCAGATTACGTTATTTTAATGGCTGGACCTGTTGGATATAAAGTTTATACCCCTGAAATGTTGGCGCAAAAAACCCCTGTCACATTATGGATTGAAACAGTTGTTCGCGAAGATTCTATACGATTATTCGGGTTTTCGACACTTGCTGGACAAAACCTGTTTAACCAATTAACAACCGTTTCTGGCGTTGGTCCAAAGGTTGCTTTGGCAATAATGGGAACAATAAAAACGGAAACTTTGATGACAGCAATCGCGACTGGGGATGCAAAAACAATTGCAACAGCACCAGGGGTTGGCAAAAAAGTTGCTGAAAAAATTATTGTTGAATTAAAGAATAAAATTGGTGGTGCTAATTTTGATTTTGGCGGTGATAATGCTGGTGGTGCCCTGCCTGATTTGTTGGCAGCATTGGAATCATTGGGATATCGTCGTATGGATATTATCGACATGGCGCAAAAATTGGTTTCACAAAACCCAGACGCAGATGTGTCTAAATTAGTCCCAATGGCATTGAAAGAAATAAGTGGAAAATAATGAATAATAACGACACTATTTTTGCATTATCATCCGCACCAGGAAAATCTGGTGTTTCAGTTATACGTGTATCTGGTGGTAATTTATCTGGCCTTTTCAAACGCATTATAAACAAAGATAAAATTGAACCACGTCACGCATATTTTACAAATTTCAAAGACGATAATGGTGATTTGATTGACCAGTGTATTGCCGTATTTTTTGCCACGCCAAATTCTTTTACAGGCGAAGATGTCATTGAAATATATTCACATGGTGCAATGGCGGTTATAAATAAAATATTTGAATTTTTACGCACTAAAAATGCACGCATTGCAAATCGTGGCGAATTTTCACAACGCGCTTTTTATAACAATAAAATGGATTTAACAGGCGTTGATGGTTTGGTTGCATTACTTGATGCACAAACAGATAAACAAAGACAAAACGCATTGAAATCATTGACAGGAAACGATTCTTTTGTGTACAAAAATTGGCGCGATCAAATGATTGAAATATCTGCATATGCGGCAGCTATTCTTGATTATGACGAAGATGATTTACCCGGAAATATAGATAAAAAAATATTAAACCAAACAACAAAATTATTGAAAGAAATCAAATCTAATTTATCAAATATAAAATCTACACGTGCAATTCAAAATGGATTTAACATTGTGTTGGTTGGCGAAACAAATGTAGGCAAATCATCTATATTCAATAAATTGGTTGGTTCAAATCGTGCCATTGTTTCCGATATAGCCGGCACAACACGCGATGTTGTTTCACAACAAATTGATATCGACGGATATCTGGTTAATTTATCAGACACTGCCGGCATCCGTGAAACGAATGAAGAAATTGAAAAAATCGGCATTGAACGAACACATAACGAAATTGAAAATGCAGATTTAATTTTATACGTATACAATGAAATACCATCACAAATAAAATCTGATGGAATAACAGTCATAAATAAATCTGATTTATTAAAAAACAAATCGAATAAAAATGTTATTTATACATCCACAAAAACAAATGAAGGTTTTGATAATTTATTGAATACAATCAAGACAAAAATGCATGAACTGATGGATGGTGCCGAATCAAAAATATCAGTTAACGAACGTACATATGAATTATTAAACGAAACTGTTATTGAATTAGAAAATGCCATAAATAAATATGATGGCAATTATGATATTTTCGCAGAACATGTTCGTCGTAGTGCTGATTCAATTGGAAAAATATTGGGTGTAATAACAACAGCTGAAATTGCGGACGCAACATTTTCGCGTCTTTGTCTGGGGAAATAAAAACATAAAAAAATACCGCCCAAATGGGCGGTATTTTTTATTCTTTTCTGTCTGGGTATTTACCATCTATTAAATTCTTACGAACAAGATGGTGTTTAACCTTTTGTGTACTGGTCATTGGCAAATCTTCTGTTGTCATCGCAAAATGCGTCACCCATTTATATGAAGCAACTTTTTTGTTTTGATTTGCAATTTCAGCTGCCAATTTTTCAAGTGTCATACCTTTTTCAACACTGAAAACACCATATGCAACAGTTTTGTCCCCAACTTTGTGTTCAAATACAGCAACATTTTTTACACCTGGGATTTCAATGAATAATCCTTCCAATTCATCAGGATAAACATTTTTACCAGAATCCAAAACAATCACTTGTTTTTTGCGTCCTGCAAAATGTAATTCTCCGTTTTTATCCATGTACATCATATCGCCAGTATTAAACCAACCGTCTTGATCGAAAACTTCGGCATTAACTTCGTCATTATTTAAATAACCGTTAAATACCTGATGCCCACGCAACCATAAAACCCCAACACCATTTTCATCTTTGTTACGAATTTCGCATTCGTTATTAGATGTTGGTGCCCCAACAGAGAAAGGTAATCTTTTACTTGTTGGTTTTGAAATACAGATTGGTCCAACAGTTTCTGTTAAACCATATCCCTGGATAAATGCCAGCCCCAACGATTCATAGAAATTTTCTACTTCTGGTTTTGTAGCAGCACCACCAGCAATCAACAGTTTTGCACGACCACCAAAAACATTTAACAATGGTTCTTGAACTTTTCTAACAAAGAAATCCAATCCCATATCTTTTAATGTTTTTTGATTTCTTAAAATAAATGATGCAACACGCCATTTACCCTGTTCTTTCATAGTTGTAACGATTTTATTACGGAACAATTCCCAAACACGTGGTACCGCAGGTATAACATGTGGTTGGAATTTTTTGAAATCGTCCAAAATATATTTTGGATTGATTGTTGGCTGTAATACAAGTGATGCCCCATAATGAACTGTGGCTAAAACACCAATAGCAAAACCAAATATATGATATAAAGGTAAAAATCCATACATCACATCTCCAGAATGGAAATATTCAGACATGTCTTCCAAAGAATTTGCACATTCTGTTAAATTAAAGTGTGTTAATGGAACAACCTTTGGGGTGCCTGTTGATCCAGATGTAAACGACAATGTCGCAATATCTGTAGATTCAGACGGATATGGTCTTAAATCATAATCAATGTCGCCATCTTTTTTGGTTATATCGTAAAATTTGAATTTGTCTGTTTTATAAAAGAACGAAGGTTCTGCACAAACAAATTTGCATCCTGCTATTTCACACATTTTGTCATATTCAAGAGATGTCAAATTTGTATCCAACATTAACACTGTGCCACCCAAATACCATACTGCAAACAAAGTCAATGGAAATTGTGGTAAATTATGGGACAATACCCCCACAACATCACCATGCCCAATACCCATTTTATTTAATGTTGCTGCACGTGCACGCACCTGATCTAAGAATTCAGAATAAGTTACATTTTCGCGAACCAAAAAAATATTTTCTGGCCACTGAGCAACTGCATTTTCTAGTTTTTGATACATATTCATTTTAAAACCACCTTTATTCATGTCTTAAAGTATATTTGCCGTCTTTCAACCATTGACGTACAACATGGTGTTTAATTTTCTGTGTACTTGTCACTGGTAAATCATCTGTTGTCATTGCAAAGTGTGTAACCCATTTATATGACGCAACTTTCTTGTTAGCTTTTGCAACTTCAGCCGCTAATTTTTCAAGTGTCATATCTGGTTCAACACTAAACACAGCATATGCAACTGTTTTACCATTTAGTTCGTGTTCAAATACAGCCACACTTTTTACACCCGGGATTTCAATAAACAACCCTTCCAATTCATCAGGATAAACATTTTTACCAGAATCTAAAACAATCACTTGTTTTTTACGTCCAGCAAAATGTAATTCTCCGTTTTTATCCATGGATACCAAATCACCAGTACAGAAGAAACATTCTTTATCAAAAGATTCTTTGTTCGCTGCATCGTTATTCAAATATCCATTCAGTATTTGATTGCCACGAACCCATAACATACCGATACCATTTTCATCTTTGTTACGAATTTGGATTTCAGTATCACCCATTGGTGCACCAAATGCATATGGGACACGTTTTTTCAATGGTCTTGAACAACAGATTGGTCCAACTGTTTCTGTCATACCATAACCCTGAACGAAAGCCATTCCCAATTGCGTATAGAATTTTTCTACTTCTGGTTTCGTAGCAGCCCCACCAGCAACCAACAAACGTGCACGACCACCAAACACAGAACGTATTTGATTCAAAACCTTATCAACTAATTTTGATAAACCTATTGCACGTAACCATCTTTGGTTGTTCATAATGAAAGATACCAACCACCATTTCTTTTTGGCTTTAATACCATCGATTATTTTCTTGCGGAATATTTCCCACAACTTTGGAACAGCAGGTATAACCTGAGGTTTATATTGTGCAAAATCTGCCATAATAGCATTTGGATTTATGGTTGATTGCAACAATATTCCCATACCAAAATGAAGTGGAGCTAAAAAGCCAACAGCAAAACCAAACACATGATAAAGTGGTAAAAATGCATAGAACATTTCTCCTGGTTTTAACCATTGGTTTAAATATTCCAAATTATCAGAACATGAAACCAAATTAAAATGCGTTAATGGGACAACCTTTGGTGTACCGGTTGATCCAGAAGTGAAAGACATGGTTGCAATATCATTGTCTTTCAATGGATATGGTTTCAAAGATTTATCTGCATCACCATCTTTTGTTTCTATATCAAAAAATTTGAAATTTTTTGTTTTGTAAAAGAAGGACTTTTCGGCACATACAAATTTACATTCTGTAATTTTGGTCATGTTTTCATATTCGACCGATGTCAAATTTGTATCCAATAACAATACCGTTCCACCCAAATACCATATTGCAAATAATGTTATTGGGAATTCTGGCAAATTATGAGACAACACACCAACAACATCACCAGGTTTAACACCGAAATCACGCAAAGTTGTTGCACGTGCTTTTACCAAATTTGGAAATTCTTCAAACGTTACATTTTCACGAACCAAAAACACAGTTTTTGGGCTTTTCTTAACAGTTTTTTCAAGCAATTCATACATATTCATAATTTCTATCCTTACCTTAAAATATTTTCCGTGTTATTAGGATATTTCCCATCTATTAAATTTTGACGAACCATATGATGTTTTACCTTTTGGGTACTTGTCACAGGTAAATCATCTGTTGTCATTGCAAAGTGTGTAACCCATTTATAAGGAGCTACTTTACGATTTGCCAACGCAATCTGTGCACCAAGTTTGATGAGAGTTGTTCCCTTTTCCACCTGTAACACAGCATACGTCACGGTTTTATCTTTGATTTTATGTTCAAAAACAGCGACATTTTTAACGCCATCTATTTCCATAAATAATGCTTCCAATTCATCAGGGTAAACATTTTTACCAGAATCTAAAACAATCACTTGTTTTTTGCGTCCTGCAAAATGGTACTGATTGTATTTATCCAAATAAACAAGATCGCCAGTATTAAACCAACCATCTTTGTCAAAAGATTCTTTGTTGGCCTCTTTATTATTCAAATAACCTTTGAAAATATTTGGACCACGAACCCACAATGTTCCAATACCCTTTTCATCAGCATCACGAATTGTGCATTCCGAACATCCAATTGGTGTTCCAAATGCAAACGGCACACGATGTTTTGCTGGACGAGAACAACAAAACGGTCCAACAGTTTCAGTCATACCGTATCCCTGGACAAAGGTGATGCCCAAAGATTCATAGAATTTTTCAATTTCTGGCTTTGTTGCAGCACCACCAGCAATCATCAAATTCACACGACCACCAAAAATATCACGCAAAGGTTTTTGGACTTTTTTTACAAGTTTTGCCAAACCTATTGCACGCAAAAATTTTTGATGTCTTAAGACAAACGATACAAACCACCACATATGTTTTTCTTTGACGCCTTCTATTATTTTGTTACGAAAAACTTCATAAAGACGTGGCACTGCAGGAATACAATGTGGTTTATACACTTTGAAATCTTCCAAAATATTACGTGGATTAACAGTTGGCTGTAATAATATTCCCATATGAAAATACATAGGTGCTAAAATTCCAGCTGCGAAACCAAATATATGGTACAGAGGTAAAAATCCATACATTATTTCGTTTTTATGAATCCAATTTCCCATATCCGCATAATAATCAGACGAATTTTTCAAATTACCATGTGTTAAAGGAACAACCTTTGGATTGCCAGTTGAACCAGATGTAAATGACAATGTTGCAATATCATTTTCATCTAATTTTACAGGTTTTAATTTAGAATCAACCCCATCATCTTTGCTTTGTATATCAAAGAATTTAAAACCTTTGGCTTTGTAAAAAAATGACTTTTCAGCACATACTAATTTGCACTTAACTGTTTTGGTCATATTATCGTATTCAAAAGGTGTTAAATTTGTATCTAACAACAAAACTGTTCCACCAAGATACCATATTGCGAAAAGAGTCAACGGAAATTCTGGTATGTTATGCGCCAACAAACCAACAACATCACCAGGTTTAACACCCGCCTTGTGTAATGTAGTTGCCCGCGCATGAATTAAACTTAAAGCTTCCTTAAACGAGATTTTTTCGCGTACCAAAAACAAAGCATTTGGCGATTCTTTCGCCACTTGCTTGAACACTTGATACATATTCATAACATAAAATCCTTGTTGTTTTTATATTGGACAGGGTATATTATAGTATTATAAAAAAAAGATTGCAAACATGAAAATACTGACTTTGAATATTAATTCTATACGCGCCCATATCGAAAGTTTTATGGATATTTTACGCAGTGGCGAATACGACACGATATTAGTACAAGAATTAAAGGTTGAAAACGCCAATTTTCCGTATAATTTATTAGACGAATATGGTTATAATATCAAGATTTTTGGGCAAAAATCATGGAATGGCGTTGCCACTTTTTCAAAAAATTCCATCGAAGATGTGACAATGGGGATGCCAATATACCCGGATGTAAACGCACGTTTTCTTGAATCTGTTATAGATGGACGTGTACGCATAATAAATGTATACATGCCAAACGGCGATTGCATTGAATCACCAAAATTCCCATATAAATTGGAATGGATGCGTGCATTTACACAATATATCTCGCAATATTTAAACAGCGAAGAACCTGTTATAATTGGTGGTGATTTCAATGTAGCAATTGAAGACAAAGATATATGGAATCCAAAAAATTACATTGGTTCGTCTATATCTGCACCGGCGGCACGCGATATTATGCAACAATGGTTAGATGCCGGATGGATTGATGCCTGGCGCACACTTCATCCAGACAATACAGATTACACATGGTATGGATATCGTGGACGTGATACTGTTGGCAACAACCAGGGATTACGCCTGGATTATTTCCTTTGTAATAAAACCGCGGCAAAAATGGTTAAAAACTGTGAAATAGATAAAGAACCAAGATTGGCAGAAAAACCAACCGACCATTGTGGTTTAATGATTGAAATCAAAGATTAAAGCAATATTTCTTTATCTGTTTTTATATTTCTGACAAACATCTCGTCATGCGACACCAGTAATATTGCGCCGGTATATTGATTCAAAGAATCTTCTAATATTCCAATACTTTTGATTTCAAGATTATTTGTCGGTTCATCCAAAATCAACAAATCCGGTTGATTATCACCACCAAGAATAGCCGCCAATGTTGCTTTTAATAATTCGCCACCAGATAATATCCCAACCTTTTGTTGTGAAACATCGCCACGAAAACCAAAATTAGCCGCAATCGCATGCGCATCATGTCTAAGACAACCTGATACTTCCATGATATTTTCAACTATGTTTTTATTTTTATCTAAAACAGATAAATCTTGATTAATGTATGCAATTTTTCCAAATATTTTAACAATTCCAGATTCTGGTTTCAATTCGCCATAAATTATTTTTAAAAGCGTAGATTTTCCCGAACCGTTTTTTCCCATCAATCTTACCCTTGATTTGCCATACATTGTAAAATCAAAATCTTTAAATACAGTTTTATCACCATAAGCAAATGACATATTAGATATGTTTATTAACTCTTTACTATAAAATGGTTTATTTGGCACAGGTATTTTTATGGTTTCGTTTCGCATTTGTTCAGATAAAGATTGTTGAATCGATATTTGTTCATCTAATTTCTTTTGAATAATCACCCGTTTTTTTGCTTCTGTTTCAATACTTTTTCCACGAAGAGCATTTGCTTCCAATCTGCTTCGTCTAGAAGTATTTATTTCTTTTTGTTGTTTAAATTCGTGGTGCTGTCGTGTGTTTTGTGCGATATTCATTGTATTATTCAATCTGGCAATAGATTTTTGTGCATTGGTATATTTAGCATACATACTGTCTGATTCTATTCTTTTTTGTTCCAGATAAAAATCATAATTGCCACCATATACTTTTAATTGCCCATTATGTAATTCGATTATTTTATCCATTTGCCCTAAAAGTTCCCTATCGTGTGAAACAATTACTATACCATTTGGATACACATTCAAACGATTAAAGAATGTTTGTTTGGCGTCGTGGTCCAAATTATTAGTTGGTTCATCCAGTAATAAAATATCTGCATTAGATTCAAAAGCACGCATTAATGCAAACATTTGCTGTTCGCCACCACTTTTTGAATCTGATGCATTTATTTGGTTTAACATATAAACACTTGCAGCTTTGTTAACAGTACCAGAATTAGGCGACAAATCCCCAACCAACAATTTTAATAAAGTTGTTTTTCCAGAACCATTGTCGCCAATAATTGCCACACGTTCATTATCGTTAAAAGCAATTGAAACAGCATTCAACAAATTATTGTCGTTATAACCAAAAGATACTTTTGATAAAGAAATTAAAGCCATAATAAAACCCCTGTATTGCAATTGAATAAACACATATTTCTATGTGCAATTTATAAAAAATTACAATATTATATACGCATTGGGTTTTATCCTTTGTTTATGTTACACACTTAAATTGTATTATAAACATACTTAAAATCAAGAAATTATTTTGATTCTGCACTATTTAATCCCCTACCCGTGCAAGGTCATCAAATTCATGATATTTAGCACCTACACTATCGCGATATTCATATGATGCAACTTTATCAGTGCTGTATTGTCCAAACAATTCACGAACTTTTTGAACAGCAGCATCTATCATTGCCTGGGCTTCGTCATCGCTATATTCAAACAATTGAACATCGCCTTTCTTTAATTGTAAAAATTGTAAAATTGGCGTTATCGAAACATCTTTCATCTTTATTGGAAAACCGTTTGATTGCATAATGTATGCTTCCAATGGTATTTGTGGCATTGTAGCGTCGGCCAGTTGTTTTTTTGTCGGTGCACCGCCCGTTTTAATATCAGCAACGATACCATCCATTACAATATCAGCACGCGCACGAACATTACGTCCACTAATTTTTACACCGCCACCAATTTCTTTATATATATTCGTTTTATCTTTGAAATAGTTTTCTATAAATGGCGCAATTTCACAAAATCTTTTATGCCAAAAATAAAACAATATAGAATCTGATTGTAATTCTTGTTTTGCACACGCATCCATTTCTTTAATCAAAACGTCGGCATTATAATCTTTTGCTTTTTCGATTACATCATGAACAACTGTACCAAATTTACGCGCATCCGGCAAAACCCAATAATCGTCCAATTTTTTTAATCTTAAAATATGTTTAACATAAAAAGCATACGGATTATGAATCAACAATTCGATTTCAGTCACATAAACATCACTTTTATCAATTGGTGGTGTTGGTGCACTGTAATCAAGTGGTTCGTATTTTACATCATCTGTTGCACGAACAGATTGTAAAATGTCTTTTGCTTCACCTATTTCACCAATCGTAACACGAACACGCGATAAAAATCTTGATTCTGTGGTTAATACCCCACCAGATTGTTTAGAACGCAACCAATAAACTTCGTCGCCACACGATAAATTCATAAAATCAAGAGCCATCAACGACACCTTGCGATTTGGTGACGGCAAACCTATTTTTTGTGCGATACTGCGTGGCAACCATGCGTTTTCATAACCAAGTGCCGGAAACATACCCTCATTAAGACCTGTCAATATAATCACATCTGCTGTTTGCATACGCGATTCAATTGTTCCCAGAACACACACCTTACAATCATTTGTTTTGTTTTGTCGAATTGTAACATTTGATATTGCATCACAAACAAACGTACGCGCATCATAAACATTCAAAACAATATCTTTATCACACAAAATATCCGCCATGTTTTTAATACTTTGCCAAATTGGTATATCCAGTTCGTTTTCAATAACAAAATCAGGTGTTAATTCATATCTATCGTTTTCTATGACAGATACCAACATATCATATAAATTATATTTATGTTCAGAATACAATTGTTCGAATTCAGATTTATAATTTTCAATCCACAAATCAAATAAATTTAAAATACTGCGTCCCAAATCTGTCATTGTACCAGATATACCAGAAGAAAAATCTGCATCTATATTAACATGATTCATTTCAGATTTTATTCTTTGATTTGCAGCAGCATCCGGTGTTATAACCAAAACAGATTTATTTTGTGCTATTGCTTTTTTTGCTATCTGTGCAACAGCTGATGCTTCTTCGCTTTCGCGCGAACATTCTAATAATTTACAGGTTGTTAATTTTTCTTTAACATGTTCACCAGAATTTCCAAACGCGATATTAAACATATCAAACACATTGTTTATACCAACATCTATGATATTAACCTGATTTGGTAAAATGTTTAATCTTTGTAAAAATTTATATTCACTGTTGTACGGATTTGTATCTAATTCAAAATCTTCAGGTCTGCCAGAAATCTTTCCCGACAAAATTATTTTACCATTGGCATTATTTGCAACAGCACACATTAAATCTGCAGTTGCAGGTACAGATGCAGTTGATCCACAGACAACAACACAATCATATTCGTCTAATTTTTTTATCCACGACCTGATATCATCGTTTCTTTGTTGTGTCATTGTTATTTTAGTATTTGGTAATTGTTTTAAAATATCCAAAATGCGTGCTTTGTTTTGAAAATGCGTTGCATATTTTTCATCTATCAAACTTGTCCAATCAATGTCAGCTATATTAACACCTTCGTTTTCAAGATAATCTTGCATACGAATAAAATCCCGTGCCAATGGCAATGCCGTAGCAATATTTTTAACATATGCATCCGCAGATAACAATTTTGCCAAAACTATAATTCTTTCCTGATTAGATATTGTACCAGACAAAGATTCTTCATCTTCTTCGGTACCACTGCCCAGCGGAATTAAATTTGGCAAAATAACAGCATGCCCTGTTTTATCAACAATCATTTTTTCAACACCACGTATTGCACGACGTGATGGCAAAAAAATCAAAACACGGGAAAAATCATTTTTATATTGGTCTATTATTTTCCATAACGCATCCAGCATATGCGTTGGGTCAGATGCACAAAATATATTTTTATTTGACACCAATTGTTTCCTTTAATTCATCCAATCCATATTTTTTTTCAGCCGATGTTTCTAAAATCTTTTCCAACATTGCAGGATGATTTTCATGAGATAATTCTGTTTGAATTTTTTCACGAATTTTTTTATCTTTTTTTGTATAAACAATTTGATAACAAATACCATTTTGATCACAAAAATCCATTAAATCTAAATCAGAATCTTTTGGCCCAATTCGCGAATCTATCAAAATAAACAAACGACGTAATTGTGAACGATTTAACAAATATTCTTCTAATCTTTCCAGCCAGCGCAGCGCATCTGTTTTTGATACACGTGCGAAACCATATCCAGGCAAATCTACAATCATCGTTTTATCATTATAATTGAATAAATTTAAACTTTGTGTACGCCCCGGCGTATTTGATGTACGCGCAACTTTTTCACCCAATATAGCGTTTATCAGTGATGATTTACCAACATTACTGCGTCCAACAAAAGCGTATTCCGCAAAATGTGTATTTGGCAAAGATTTTACTGTTTCAAAAGATCCAACAAATTTAACCATTATTTATTCACCAATTTTTTGTATGCTTCTTTTTTTGAAATTCCTGTACGCGCTGCTAATTCCGCCGCAGCCGATTTAGTAGAATTTGCGACAATATCATTGACGATTTCACTTATTTCATCATCTGTCATTTTTTTATCTGGCGCCGGTGCCACAACAATAACTATTTCCCCACGTGGTGATTCTATATCAACCAAATCAGCAGGATATCCAATAATTGTTTCTTCATGAATTTTTGTAATTTCACGAACTATCGCTATTTTACGTTCCGGCATAACAGATGCTAGAATTTTTATCGTATCCATAATACGATTTGGGCTTTCATAATAAATTATAGTATGGCGAATTTTATTATCTTCACGCACTTTCTTTTCATCAAAGAAACCACAGAAAGTAAATCTGTCTGTTGGAAACCCAGATAATACCAGTGCTGATATAGCCGCCGTCGGTCCTGGCACCATAAACACGGGGATCCCAGCTTCACGTGCTGCCCTAACCAGACGGAAACCCGGATCACTTATTCCAGGCATTCCCGCATCAGATACTGTCGCAATAGATTGACCCGCCTGCATTTTTTCAACCAAAGTATCGACTATTTCACGTTCATTATGATCATGACAAGCGACTGTTTTCGTTTTAATATCAAAATGATGTGCTAATTTTGCAAAAACGCGTGTATCTTCCGCTGCAATTAAATCAACACTCTTTAATATTTCTATGGCGCGCGGCGACAAATCAGATAAATTTCCAATTGGTGTTCCAACAACATAAAGCCCTGATTGCATTTTTAATCCTTTTATAGTAAAATAATACATACAAAAAGTAGGTTTTTCAATGTATATAAATAAATTTTTAATTTTTGTTAGTGTTTTATTGGCTGGATGTGGCGCAAATCAGTCGCTGAAAACAGCACAAATTGCGACTTCTAACCCAACAAATATCCAAGATGATTACCTTTATTCCACATCTCTTTACGGCATAGAAGAAGCGGGACCAGCCGCAAATGTAGCGGTATTATTACCGATGAACGGCCCTGCAAAAAGTGTTGGGAATGATATAAAAACATCTGTTGAAACTGCTTTTTTAAGAAAACCTAAACAAAATATCAAAGTTTCTTTTTACGATGTATCCGGCGAACAAACACGTCGTAATGAAGTTATAAAATCAGCACTGGATACAAATCCAGACATTATTATTGGACCTGTATTTTCAGAAGATGCATCAACTGTTCGTGATTTAAAACAATCAAAAACACCTGTTATATCGTTTACTTCTGATATGAATGCTTTGGGCGAAAATGTTGTGACTATGAATTTGATACCAAGTCAAAGTATTGAAACAATCATAACACAAATGCAAAGCGACGGTGCTGCAAACATGATTGTATTTGCCCCAAATGATAAATCCGGTCAACTGATGACAGCAGTTGCAGATAAAACTGCATCTTTGTATAAAATACCTGTCATTGGAATATTTTATTATGATTCTGGTAATTCAGATTCAATCAAAGACGCGTCTTTGCGTGCATCCATGTACAATACACGCAGTGCCGCAAACACACGCGCCCGTGAAGTATTATCTGACATAATTAACAAAGAATCATTGTCTGCACAAACACGCAGCAATTTACGTTCACAACTTGAAAAAATTTCACGTAAAGACACACTGGGAAAAATACCATATGACGCCGTTTTATTCCTGGGCAGTGGCGAAGACGCAAAAACAATAGCATCTTTCTTGCGCTATTATGGTGTTGGCAATCGTGATGCAGCTTTTTATGGGACAACCCTTTGGCATGGTTCAGATATCACGTCTGATTTTACTTTAAGTGGCGCAAAATATGCAACTTTACCTGAAATAACAGATAATTTTAAAAGTTTATATAATATGGTTGCCGGCAAAGATCCAGATTTCTTGGCTGCATTTGGTTATGATGCCGCAAATCTGGCATTGGGTATGATATACACCCAAAAATCAAACGACGCATACCTGTTTGACCCAAGCGGATACATTGGAACAACCGGAATATTCAGAATTCAACCAAATGGGGAATCTGAACGCGGTCTGCGCATTATGGAATTAAATGGTTCTGGCGAAGCAACCACAATAAAACAATCACCAACAAATTTCATCACATTGCTTTATAATGTTAATACCAGCAATTTAAAACCTGTTGGAGAACGCGAATTACAAACACGCGGTGTAAATCCTGGTGATTATATAACAATACCTGAAAATTTACGCAGAAAATCTGCATATCGCACAAAAACAATCGGTGCAAATTACCAAATAAATGATGAAACAGTGGATGAAAATGCAATTGCTGCACCTGTTCAAGTATTTGAATCTTCGGAGAAAGAAACCATATCAGATCCAGAATATAAACCGGTGAAATTAGAAAGTGTATCCCGCAAATATATTGACAGCGTAGAAATTGAAGAATAAACACTTGCGTTTAAAAAAAAATAAGATATAATCACAGGGCTTACAAAATCGTAGCGAGCATAGTTCAAAGGCTAGAATGCAAGCCTTCCAAGCTTGAAATGAGGGTTCGATTCCCTCTGCTCGCACCACGGGATGTGGGCGCGCGCCGGAGTCGGAGAGCCGGGGCAGACTGTAAATCTGTTGTCTTTGACTGAGGTGGTTCGACTCCACCCGCTCCCACCAAAAAAAACAACCACCCTTGCGGTGGTTTTATTTTTTGCATTTGGTGTGGTTTATGGTATTCGGCCATACAACGAAGTTGTTTGGTTCGAAAATAAGTAGATTTGGCAAACAAAGTGAAACCAAATCG
>OMQP01000012.1:0-6195 GCA_900313285.1 uncultured Pseudomonadota bacterium | reverse complement strand
AAAATAAAAAATATCATACTATAAAATCTATACGATGTTTCATCAGCCATTTGGACATTAATTTTTTATCCAATTCTGATATGCGTTTTGAATCAAATGTATAAAGAAAATGGTTTAAAATATGTCGCTGGATAAAAATAATTTTATTTTCATAAGTATCAAATTTGTATTCTTTTAACATTTGCATTTTATAATCCAACATCTTTAATCTGGCACAAACCATCTTATGCGACAATTTGTACGCATCCAATGAACCTTCACGACGAACATAATGATAATCTGTATCATCTGTTGTTATAATTTTATTAGTATGCAATACCAGATTTGATAAAAACACAGAATCTTCACCTGTAATAATATCTTCTTGGTATAATATATTGTTATCCAATAAAAACTTTTTATTATACATCGCAGAACAATGTTCAGAATCAAAACATAAATAATTTGTTTTTACACGTTCATGTGTTGTCCAATATATGTCCCCTATTTTGAATTTTCCTTTAACCACATCAGATTTAGTTTTTGTTATGACCTTATATAATTTTTCAATAAAATCTTCGTCGACAAAATCATCCGGATCAAAAAAGCATACATATTTTCCATTTGCTTTTTTTAATCCATAATTTCTTGCATGTGCTGCACCAGTATTTTTACCAAATTTATACAAACAAATACGGTTATCTTTTTTCATAAAATCACGAATTTTTTTCACAGTATTATCTGTTGATTTGTCATCGACACAAATTATTTCAATATCTTTAAATGTTTGATTACGCAAAGATTCAAACATTTTGTCCATAAAATTGGCAACATTATAACATGGTAATATAATTGAAACTTTTACTGTTTTCATTTTTTATCCTTTAAAACTGGATTTTTCAAACACTAAACCAACGTCATTTTTATTATTCTGTCAGGATCATCAACATGTCCATTATTGAAAGAATCACCTTTCTTAATTTTATCAACATATTCCATGCCTGACACAACACGTCCCCAAAGAGTGTAATTGCCATTTAAAAATTCGCTGTCCGCTAAACAAATAAAAAATTGAGAATCCGCAGAATTTATTTCATGTGTGCGCGCCATACCAACCGTACCACGTACAAATCTTTCATTTGAAAATTCTGCCGGTATCGATACACCCGTTCGACCAGTACCATCGCCATTTGGGCAACCGGTTTGTGCCATAAAACCATCTATAACACGATGAAATGTTAAACCATCATAAAAACCAGATTTAACCAATTCGCAAATTCGTGCAACATGTTTTGGTGCTATATCCGGTAACATTTCAATTATAACATCGCCATCTTTTAATTGAATTTTTATTTGCTGATTTGGCATAATTTACATCCCTTGTGTGTTTGTATCTGTCGGTATTATTGTTTTTAATTTTTCAATTTTGTGAGTGGCAGATTCAAATCGTTCTTTTTTTGATTCCATAGCATTCGCATATTTTTTGAAATTTTCAACCAAAACATCCAATCTGTCTCTTACTTCACCGACATCATTACGTATTTCGTATGTACCGTCTTTTGGCAGGTTTATTCCACGCACATTTTCCAATCCACGATCAGAATCTGGAACACGTATTGTCAATTTTTTAACATTACCAAAATCGAGATATCCTTTTAAACCTGTTACTTTATCTATATATATTTCATCTGCATTTGGATTAAATTTAACAACAACATCAGATAAATCCACATTATATAAATGTATATCTTTTACATGACTAAAATCCAACACACTATTTGAAAAAGATCCATCCCACAAATGCACCCGCTCAGAATTACAATCTATATTGATTGCATCTAACGAAAATTCTTCAATATTTATATCTTTGCTATATTGTTTCCAATCAATATCACTAAAAATGTCATTTTCTTTTTGCGAATAAAGAGCATAACCTTCTAATGACACAAAAGATTCCATATTGTTTCGTAATCTGATGAACAATTTATCATTTAAATATATATCTTTTGTATTATCCGTTGAATTTTTAACAACTTTTATTTTTTTATCTTTTATGGCACTTGATAATTTTTCACGAACAACTCTGTCCCTAGCACTTGGTTCTATATCACTTAAAAAAGTAAATTCATGTTTTTTCAAATTAAAAACCGCACCAAGTACTGGTAATAATATTTCTGTGTTTTTATCTATCTCGTAAATAACACCATCTTTTGCATATGCAGAATCTTCAATATATAAAACACCGTCGGCTTCATTAACTACTTTGCAAATACTTTTACCAACCAAATAGTAATCTTCTGGTAAAATAACTTTCTGTGCGGAAAAATCTATACCAAAATAATGTTTAATCGCATCAGACAATCCAGAAATTATATTATCTGGATTTGAATTATATGTATTATCAGGATTTTGGACAGTGTGATTATAACGATTTTTTATACTTATAAAACCACCCGCTTTAAGAACCTGGATAGAAATAACAGATGTTCCATATGCGTCTTCGCGTTGTGGAATTGCTGACCGATGTATTTGATCGACATCTTCACGTACCGCGTTTATTATAAAATAATTCAAATACCTGTTTGGATCACGAAAAGTACACAATTCTTCACCAGGCGCAAAATATTTTTTTATCGCATTTTGTTTTTCTAACGTGTCTGCAACATATGCGTTATATCCGGCACGTTTTAACAAAGTAACGGGATCTTGGTGCACAGACATTTCTTCTATATAAATACCTTTTAATGAAACAAGGAATGGCAAAATAGGTTCTGCTTCACGTCCCGCATATTTCACTATTTCATCTAAATTCGGTATGTCAAAAATGCCGTTGTCATAATTACGAATGGCCTTGGCAAAATGTTCACCATTTTGTTTTTTTATTTTATCAAACATTGTTTTAGCCATAACTATACCTTTTTGTCAGCATAATTATATCACAAAAGCCATACAAAACATACAGAAAAACGATATTTATTCATAAAAAAACACCGGCATTTGCCGGTATTTTTGAATATTTTTATTTCATTGGCGGAAAACAGTTATCGCCACCATCTGGACAACAAACCATCCAACCATCGCCAGCATCAGTAAATATTTCCCCTGCACAGCAACCATTTTTATCTGGTTTATTTCCATCTGGACATGTAACAAAGAACCCGTCCCAATTTATTACTAAATAATGTGTGGCATAACCAATTACACCACCTAAGATAAATGCAGACAAAATCAAAATCCAAAATTTAGATGTTTTGCTTACATTTTTATTAACAGATTTTTTTACAATCTTTTTTTTCATGATTTCCCACCTATTCTTCAATTATCTTTTCTAATTGGATTATAAAATCAATTGCAGGATTAGTCAATTTTTTTGCTTTTTCAATCATACGTTCTGCTTCTGCCTGCATTTGAAGACGTTTATACGTTTCAACAATTTCTATTGTTTCATCCTGTTGATACTGATCCATATTATCATCATTTAATGCACGCGCAATTTCCAATTCTTGTTTTGCCAATTCTTTATATTTAGCTGAATTTTCTGGGCATCCGCGTTCAGATAAATTTGCATAAATTTTTGCATTTTCAATATGGTCTTCTGAATTTTGCCATTCAACAGGGCGCAAACGTTCAGTTAACAACATTTCAATTTTTCCACATGTTGATTCTGGTATTTTCTTCTCTTCAACTTTTGGTTGTGGTTTTGGTTCATTAAACACACGATCCAAACAATTTTCAGAATAAACTTTATTCAATTGTGCAATTAAATCAGCATTATTATTATTTGCTGCCATCATTATTTTTCCTGCAATTGAGTTGCAATCAGTTTTACTCATTGTGGAATGATTTATACGGTCTGAACCATTAAGAATAAAACCAATCATTACACCCATTAAAAACAAACCAACCATGCCGAATATGCCGTACACACGATATTTTGTATAATTTGTATTTGATGCTTTCATTTTTCTCTCTCCTATTTATATTATTTTACTATACCATCTTTAATAGTAATAATTCTATCGGCTTTTTTTGCCAAATTCATGTCATGTGTCACAAACAACATTGACATTTTACTTTTTCGAACCAAATCTAGTAACAAATCAAAAACAGTCACTGCATTTTGTGGATCAAGTGATCCAGTTGGTTCGTCAGCCAATAAAATTTCAGGATTATTTGCAATCGCACGCGCAATCGCTACACGTTGTTGTTCACCACCAGACATTTCAGACGGGAAATGTGTTGCCCTGTGTGCAACATTTGCTGCTTTTAATAATTTTATTGCGTGCGCATTCGCAACGTTTTCATCCATACCATTTGCCAACATTGGCAAAACCACATTTTCCAGCGCAGTAAAATCAGATAACAAATTATGTTTTTGATAAACAAAACCTATTTTTTGACGACGCAACATTGTGCGTGTTTCTTCACTGATTTTATCAATCGGCATGCCGTTTATAAATATGTCACCAGATGTTGGTTTATCAAGCAACCCAACACATTGTAATAATGTAGATTTTCCAGAACCGCTTTGTCCAACCAAAGCAACAATTTCACCACGGTATAAATTAAAACCACCACCACGCAAAATCTTTAATGGCTGACCACCTTCGACAAAAGTTTTTTTAATATCACGAACAGACATAACTATGTCTTTTCTCGAAATCTTGGATAAAGAATTTAATATACTCGCCATCTTGTTTCCTTATTCATTACGAAGCGTTTCAACTGGATCTGTATTTGCTGCACGCCATGCAGGATATAATGTTGCCAAAAAAGCCAATGCTATTGCGATAATCGCAATACTTATCACTGTTGATGGAACCAATTTAGATGGTAATTCAGACAATGAATATAATTGTGCAGGAAACAAATCACGTCCTGTGATAAATTGGAAAAACTTACGAATTGGTTCAATATATATTGCCATCAAAACACCGAAAAACGTACCAAATAACGCACCAATTACGCCTATACTGGTTCCTGCCAAGATAAATATTTTCATCATAGATTTACGCGAAACCCCGAACGTACGTAAAACTGCGATATCTTTATTTTTGTCTTTTACCAACATAACCAGTGAAGAAATTATGTTAAATGCCGCGACAATAACTATCAGCAACAATATTAAAAACATAACACTTGATTCAACTTGAAGCGCACCAACAAAACCACGATTTAAATCGCGCCAATCACGAATAACAAAACCATCTGGTAACAGCGCATTCAATGCACGAACAACTGTTTCACTTTGTTCTGCATCAGTTAAAAATAAATCTATATGTGTGACGCTGTTATTTATGTTTAAATATTTTTGCGCACTGGATAATGGCATAAATATATACCCATTATCGTATTCATACATTCCCATAAAAAACGAAGAAACAACCGGATATGCCATTATACGTGGCATAGTTCCAAAAGGTGTCGCAGTTCCACCATTTGCAGCAATCAAGGACACTTTATCACCATTTGTCACACGCAAATTTCGTGCAAGCGAAGAACCTATTATCAGTTCGTCTTCTTTTACTTTGTCTAAACTTTTCCCGTATATGCGTGTACCAGAATTTGTTTTTGCAATTAAATCTGGCATACGAATTCCACGAACCATCGCACCTGAATTATTACCATTTGCAGAAGCCATTATTTGCCCTTCTGCAATTGGAACTATAGACGTTGCATATTTGGCAACAACCTTGTTTTGACGCATTTTGTCTATCAAGAAATCATAATCAGAAATTGTTCCGCCCTGGTGATAAACAACAACATGTCCATTCATACCAATAATACGCGAAAGCAAAGTATCATGAAAGCCACCCATTACAGACATAACAACTATCAAAGTTGCAACACCCAACATGATACCAATCAAAGATACCCAAGATACAACAGAACCAAAGCCACGTTTTTTTGCAGCCATGTATCGAAAAGCTATCTTTTTTTCCAATCTCGAAAATAACATATTCTATTCCTATATTATTGATTTAAAAAATCACGCAATTCATCACCAGACAAAGGTGTCATTTTGGTTGCTTTTTTTGCATCCACAATCGAAATTAAACGTGGCGACATAAAGACAACCAATTCTGCAAATGGCGACACTAATGTTTCAGGTGTTGTCACAAAAGAATGCGTTGGAATACCAATAATAACATAATTATCACCAACATTTGATGGGATTTTAAACGAAGACAATTCACCATTACTTGTACTCAGCAC
>OMQP01000016.1 GCA_900313285.1 uncultured Pseudomonadota bacterium | reverse complement strand
ACAAATTCACAAACGCTTTGTACACCAACGCGGGATGGGTATACCTTTAATGGATGGAAAGATATAAATACATCAAACACATATAATGGTGGTGCGTCTGTCACAAACTTAAATTTAAGCTTACAAGCACAATGGACACAAATAACATATAATATTACATATAATTTGAATGGCGGTTCTGGATGTTCAAATACAACATATTCTGGAACAACAACAATTTGCACACCAAATCGTACCGGATATTCATTTAATGGTTGGACTGACAGCAATACATCTAATACATACAGTGGTGGGGCATCCGTCACAAATAAAAATTTGAATTTAACTGCACAATGGACATATGTTGGATGTAATAATGGATATTATTTCGCGAATAATACATGTAATGCCTGTGACAGTGGATATACATCCAACGGTTCGACCGCAACATCAACTGCCGATTGTTATCGTGATTGTGTTACCACAGATATAAACCATTCAACCGCAATAACCGGTTATATGTATCAAGATGGGACAAATGCATGTACCCCAACATCATGTGATACCGGGTACAGTCCAAAATCAGGCACACCAGATTTAATGACAGTAATCGGTGCAAGCGAAGCCGGAACAGGTACTGGTTATAGATCCAACAATGGCACAGGCGAAAACTCTAATGAATCAACATACGGTATAACAAACAACGGAGAATTCGTGGTAGATTATGGTAACAAAGGTAAAATACACGGATACGCCAGATGTTCTACACGCCGTGTAAATAATGTATATTACGGAAACAATAACATATTCGAATCCGACCATTTTGTATCTAGTTTACAAGATGAAACTGGAGAACGTAATGCAGACTATTGCTATTGTCAATTGGATAGTTATACAACAAGTGGAGGTACTGATACCATAGTCTTGTCTACCCCGTGGGTGTTTAACAGTCTTGTTGGCGGTCTTAACGGTTGTGATAGTTACTGTGCTAGCAAATGTGCACACAACATGAATAACACGAGCTCGAGCAACCTCGCGTTCCGTGCTGCGGTGTTGGGGTCCGTTAAACCTGGGTTGGCGATGTGTGAATTGGATACTTATACCATTACATTTGTATCAAATGGTGGAACAGAATACAGTCAACAAACATATACTGTGGTAAGTGACACAATCACCCTGCCAACACCAACACGTGATTATTATACCTTTGGCGGATGGTATGATAACGACCAATTTACTGGGAATGCTGTGACAACTGTTGCAACTGGTTCATATGGTAATAAAACATTTTATGCCAAATGGACACCGGTACAATATACCATTACATATGTATCAAACGGTGGAACAGAATACAGTCAACAAACATACACTGTTGAAAGTGCAACTGTAACATTGCCAACACCAACACGTGATTATTATACCTTTGGCGGATGGTATGATAATGACCAATTTACTGGGGACGCTGTGACAACTGTTGCAACTGGTTCATATGGTAATAAAACATTTTATGCCAAATGGTCACAGGTGTCTGTCACATGTGACCCTGGATATTATCTGCCAGCCAATACAACAGAATGCAAAAAATGCTCATTTGGCCACTATTGTGAAGAAGTTGGGCCATTTAATGTACAAAATTTTGATCAAGGAATTTCCACTTGCCCACAGGTAGATAACATATACGGTGCATATTTTACAAGAAATGAAGCTTATGACCCCGATATATTGCTGGGCGAAGGCGTACTTTTGGACAGCATTGATGATTGTATGGCATTATTCTGGTTTGAAGATTCTACACTCTTTCCTAGTGGGTTACCACAAGACCCAGAATACAACCCTGATTCGCCAGTAAATAAAATTGTTAGACGGCATACATCGTACTGTTTTTATAATCCAACAACACAATTGTATGATAAATGCGTAAACATTCCGGGGTTATATTATCCAACAGCATGTCGAAATGGATATACGGTTAACCCGGAAACAATATCAGGGGTTACGCCTCTCACTGATGATACAGTTCTTGAAATTGCTGATGAATTATTAAAACAATATGTTTCGTACGCGAAAGAGCACAATACACCTATGGCGATTCCATGTGTGATTGGCGAAGAAAATCATTATACAACATTTTATGATATGTCAAATGAACACCCAGAATCTGATTCTGTTAAAGATAAGGTTGGTGTCGTAATGGTTTTTGGCACTCCAATAGATATATATCATGAAGGACCTTCAGGATTTGGTAGTTTCGTCGATTTGTCCGTATTATATGCACAATGTCCAAACGAATATCCAAATTCTGCAGCCGGTTCATGGCAAAAAGCCCACTGTTATGCAAATGTCACATATGTATTTAACGATGGCAGCGAAGACATTGTCAATCACATACATTATACGAATGCTACATCAGACGGATATTCTGTTGATTTGCCAAATGCAGATCGCGACGGATATATCTTTGACGGATGGTACGAAACCGCGGATTTCAGTGGGAATGCCGTCACAAGTGCAACTGTATTCTCAGGCGATGTAACATTATATGCTAAACACATCCCTGAATCTTGCCCTGCTGGAAAATATATAAGCGGCACAACGTGTGCTGACTGTCCGTCCGGATATACATCTGATGAAAATAATGATGGCGACATATACAGTTGTTATCTGCACGATACAGTAAGATGTGATACTGTTAACCCGTATACAACAGATCATATGTCACAAGTTATATACGGCAATTCGAATGATGGTTATGCATCATGTACAAAATATTACGGTTCCAACACGTGCGAATTAGATTCTGCGAACGCTTGTGCAATAACAGACATTCAATGCGAAAATGGATACGAAAAAATTACAGATTCCGAATCATCTTTGCCAATATGTGAACTGGCAGAATTTGAATGCGTCAGCGGTGTTTGGTTACATATCGGCGAAAACGCAAAGACATGTTTATCAACCACAAAGGTAACATCGCCTGCTGTTGCTATAGAAATAAATGGCAATAAATATTATCTGGAATTAAGTCAATCAAACATACCTGTTAATGAAGATTTTACAACCAAAATGCGCATTGAATATCATGGCCATATATATAATGCCCATGATGCGTCTGTATCTGTTGAATAAAATAAAAACCGCCAGAACGGCGGTTTTTATTACTTTTACTTATTATACCTGTTTTTCTTCGGGTGTGTGTTCAGGTTGAAAAATTTCAACATCACGTGTCATAGACAAGAATTTTTTAACCCTTGATGTAACCAATTCATCGACAGGAACTTCTTTTAATTCATTGATTGCGTCTGCAACAGATTTTCCCAACAATTCCATTGTTGTTTGCCAATCTTTATGCGCACCACCTGCAGGTTCATCTATAATTTTATCTATGACATTTAATGATGCCATATCACGAGCAGTTAATTTAAGTGCAGTCGCAGCATTTGCTTTGAATTTATTATCTTTCCATAAAATACTTGCACAAGATTCAGGTGCAATCACAGAATAAATCGCATTTTCCAACATCATTATTCTGTCACCTGTACCAATAGCAATAGCACCGCCAGAACCACCTTCGCCAACATTAACAGCAACATATGGCGTTTTTACACGCAATCCCATTGCGATTGTAGATGCAACGGCCTGAGATTGACCACGTTCTTCCGCAGAACCACCCGCAAAAGCACCCGCGGTGTCAAACAATGAAACAAGTGGCAAATTAAATTTTTCAGCCAGTTTCATTAAACGTTGCGCTTTACGATAACCTTCTGGATTTGCCATACCAAATCTGTGTTGCTGACGAGTTTCAATGGTACGCCCTTTTTCTTGACCTATAATCACAGATGGAATTCCATACCAATAACCAATACCACCACACATTGCAGCATCTTCAGCGAAACATCTGTCGCCAGCCAAATATGTCCATTCATCAACAATTCCGTTCACATAATCTAAGAAATGCGGTCTGTTTTCATTTCGCGCCAACAAAACCCTGTCATATTCAGGTGTTTTACCAACATCACGCGATTTTTTGGGTGCATCAAATTTTGGTGTCTTAACATCTATAATTTTTGGTGAACGTGGTTGTTTTGTTAAAACATCTAATACACGTCCCAAAGTGTTTTTTAATTCATCACGATCCACAACAATATCAACCATACCATGATCGTATAAATAATCTGCTGTTTGAAAATTAGACGGTAATTTTTCATGAATATTTTGTTCAATCACACGCCGTCCCGCGAAACCAATACGTGCGCCCTTTTCTGCAATATGTATATCACCCAACATTGCAAAAGAAGCTGTTACACCGCCAAACGTAGGGTCTGTTAAAACAACAATATATGGTAATTTGTTTTCGTGTAATTTGTTTATTGCAACAGTTGTTCGTGCCATTTGCATTAATGACAAAATGTTTTCCTGCATACGCGCACCACCACTGCAAGTAACCATAACAAATGGGTTTTGTCGTTCAATTGCATGTTCAATACTTGCAATTATAGCATCCCCAGCGGCACGTCCCATCGATCCCATCATAAAATCACCATTCATAACACAAACCGTGGTATTTATACCGTTAATCTTACCGTCTGCCGTAGAAATAGCATCGTTTGTACCAGTGTCTTCACGTGCTTCAGCCAATCTGTCTTTATAAGACATTCTGTCTGTAAAATTCAATGGATCATCACTTACAATTGGTAAATCAAATTTTTGCCAATTTATAGAATCAAACAACAAATCAAAACGTTGTTTTGGTGTCATAATAAAAGCACGACCACAACGCGGACAAACATAATGATTATTTTTATAATCTTTGTAATAAACCAAACGGCCACATGCTTCACATTTTATCCACATTAATCTGCGAACGCGTTCATATTTATCACGATTATGATTTTTTATTCCTGCTGACATTTTCTTTATCCGTTCATTTTTTTAGTTAATTCACGACTTGGTTTAAACAAAATAGTTCTGCCAGCAGGCAAATACATTGTTTCACCAGTACTTGGGTTGTACCCTGTTTTTGTTGCGCGCATTCTTGGTTGAAATGTTCCAAAACCACGAATTTCTATTCTGTCACCATTTGCAATGGCATATATCATTTCGTCTATGACCGCGTTCAACATAAGCATTGCGTCGCTTGCACGCATGTTTTTAAATTGCACCTGTAATGTTCTGCTAACATCTGAACGTTTCATTATGATAATCCTTTGTTATTTACTTGTTATATATATGATATCATATTTTAAAAAAAATAAAGTAATTTCTTATATTTTTTATAGTTTTTAATTTAAGAAAAGCATCTTATCAACATTGGCCTTTTTTGCTGATAAAATCATCACAAAAGGAAATAAAAATGCAAAATGACACAAATATTATATGCAATACTATGCCTTTGATTGGCGAACGCGCACCATCTTTCATTGCGCAGACTACAAACGGTTCTATAAAATTTCCAGAAGATTTTCGCGACAGATGGGTCATTTTATTTTCGCACCCGATGGATTTTACCCCTGTATGCACAACAGAATTTTTATCTTTTCAATCAATGTTAAAAGAATTTGATAATCAAAACACAGATATAATAGGTCTTTCTGTTGGGGCAATATCTTCACATTTGGCATGGTTTCGGTCTATTCACGATGAAATAAATTTTAACAACTGGCAGCAAACAGATATTGATTTTCCAGTTATTGCAGACATAGATTTACATGTTTCTAAATTATACGGCATGATTCACCCAAGCACTTCCGAAACAAAAACTGTTCGTGCTGTTTTTATTATCGATACCAAGGGGATTATACGCACAATATTGTATTATCCACAAACTACAGGTCGTAACATGAAAGAAATATTACGAATTCTAACAGCACTGCAAACAACAGATTCATTTAATGTATCAACACCTGCTGATTGGGTGCCCGGTCAACCAGTAATAGAACCATCACCGCAAACAGCAAAAGATATGAAAAAAAGAATAAAAAATACAAATAGCAATATAGATGTTCAAACGTGGTATTTAGCATTCCGTGATTTACCAGAACACAAAATATATGAAAAAATAACCAAAAAGAAATCTTAAAATTTTAAAGGCATATCACGTAAATCTATCGGTGCCGACATGCTTTCTGGATGCCAACGATATTTTTCAACATCTATTAACCCATCGGCAGTAAACCCAACGCCTTCGGCGGATAATAAATCATGTTGAACCTTGGCCCATTGACCATCCCACAATCTGCCATCCGCGAAAGTCACACGATGCCATGGCAAATCATCAGTTTCACATGATGCAGACATCGCAAAACCAACAAAACGCGCCATGCGCGGTCGCCCCAACATTTTAGCTATATCGCCATATGTGACAACTGTCCCAACCGGAATTTTTGCAACTAAATCGTAAACTTGTTGATTAAAACCTTTCATGGTTGTGATTTTACAAATATTTTTATAAATATGCAAAAAGAATATTTGCCAAATAACAAAATACAATATAACATCAAAAAAAAGGCTAAATTATGACTGACAAACTAAAAATCTCACAAATAATGAATTTAGCAAATAAAATCGAACATGTTGAATGGATATCGACGCTGATAAGCATGAACAACAATGGTCAAATAGAAAAATTCTTAAAAATGATCAACAAATCAGATTGGTTAAACACAGTATTACAAAACGACAATAAACAAAACAAAAGATAAATAAAAGCATTTGATTTTTTGTTTCATATATATATAATCACACAGTACGGAGATATGGCAGAGCTGGTTGAATGCGCGCGACTCGAAATCGCGTATAGTGGCAACACTATCGAGGGTTCGAATCCCCCTATCTCCGCCAGAATTTAAAACTTTAAAAAACCGCAGATAGCGGTTTTTTTGGTTTTAACTGGCGGGATAGCGGGGATGCGCCAGAGCGAAGCGCATGGCGAATACGAAGATATACAATTAGAAAAAATTCAAAAATCGAAGTTCACAAGATTTTTGTTGTTTTTTATTATTGCATATCGAGGACAGGAACCTATCTCCGCCAGTAATAGAAATCTAAAAATGCCTGTATTTGAAGGCATTTTTTATTTGATTATTAAACATCAAAATCGTATGAATTGACAGATTTGGCGATTGCATCGACCAATTTATTTTGATGTGCATCCGATTTTAAAAGTTTTTCTTCGCTTTTATTCGACAAATGTCCCAATTCAATCAAAGCCCCAGGAACAGTTGAACGCAAGACAGCAAATGGCGCATGACGAACAGACGGCCCCTTTTGTTGTTCAATAGACGCCCTGTTCATAGATTTTGCACAACCATTTGCATATTCTTCACTTAATTCGGCAACCGCATGTTGTTGTAATGACGATAAAGCGACACGAATATCTTTTGAAAATTGTTCAAATCCATTAACATCTATTTTATCTGCAGCATTTTCAGATTCTGCTAATTTTTGTGCTTCTTCGTCTGACGCTTTTTCAGATAATGTATAAATAGAAAAACCTTTCATATCTCGGCTAGGATTCGCATTTGCATGCAACGATATGAACAAATCAGCGTGTTTCTTTTCTGCAAATTCAGCACGTTCTGCCAATTTTAAATATGTATCACCGCTGCGTGTTAAATAAGTTTTATATCCGTTTGCATCTAATTTTTTCTTTAATTTTTTTGCGACCGATAACACAACTGTTTTTTCCTGGGTTCCACCCTTACCTATACATCCCGGATCTTTACCGCCATGGCCAGCGTCTATAACTATTATATGTTGTTTTGATACAGAAGATGTTTTCTGTGTATTATTTACAACAGGTTTCGTCGCTGTTTTCGTAGAAACAGCAGATGCAGTATTTATACCAATTCCTGTTCCTGCAACAAAATCTATGACCAAACGATATTCATTATCTCCATTTGGTTCTAAAATCATTATTTGTTTTTTATCTATTGCATCTATCATAGATGTCAGTGTTGCAGAAACCTTCAACAAAGAACCATCTTGTATTTGTGCAATACGTTTTATCAATGTTCCGTTTGCCAATTTAGTTTGTGCATCAGCTTTACCGTTTGTATTAGACAAATTGACAACCAATTGTTTATCAGCATATGATAATGTGTACGATGGACGCGATGATGTTTCAATAACCAAACGCGTTTTTCCACCCGGCTGTAAACCTGTACGTATTGAACGCAAATTATTCGGCGCAGCAAAAACACTACGCGGTGTCAACGCGACAACAAGCGCTGAAAAACTAACCGTTTTTAAAAAATTTCTGCGTGTTACTTTCATCACGAATATTATATCAAAAAAAAGACAAAAACGCAAGATTGTGTATCATTTTTCAAATAAAAAACCGCCATGACGGCGGTTTGAATAACATTATTCACAATTATCTGCTCACACAATTAGCAAAGGCCTGAGAAATTATAGACGTTTCTGACTGTGATAAAGCCGTTACAGGGACTGTGTAGCATCTTGAAGAATCACGAATAATAAATACTTTAGTTCCTTTCTTGTATGCTTTTTGCATATTATCCATTTGCGAACTTGTTAAAAAAGCATTTTGTGTCAACGCGTTGTTTGTTAATCCTGCCTGAACAACCTGATTTGCGGTTGCATAATCATAAATTTCAGACATTGACGTCACTTCCATATACACACTCCAATCTGCATTAGGGTTAGCAGTATTATTTTGAACCGATGGGAACGCGACATTTGCCATAACAGAAACCGCCGTTTGCAAATTAGGTGTGGTATTGGTTGTTGTTGGATGTGATACCGTATTTAATTGCATATCATCACCACATGCCAGATTCATACGGTTAGTATAACTGGCCAAAACAGCATCAACAGCAGCTTCCCAATTTGCGCCTTTGGAATTCAAATCCAAACTAACAATTTTTTCAGCCCATCCCCAAATATTCGCACCAACATTCCCTGCATTTGCAAAACGAGTAACCATTTCTGCAGAACCACCAGCAACGCCAGCACCACAATAATCTGTTAACATCGTTGTTAACATACTAGTCGTTTCATTACCATATGCCAACGCAACAGAATGACAAGCCATAGCAGCTTCTAATTCACGACGACGTTGGACACATAAATCAGAATGAGAACGAGTCAACTGATCCGCCATGTTTGCCATAGATAGATACGACATAACTTCCTGTTGAACATATGACGGGCAAAGGCGTGCAGCGGTATTCATACCGCCAGATCCATTCTTGGTCATAGTGTTATATTGTGGCAATAAAATAGATCTGTCTTTCTGCAGACAAAGCATAGCATAATTGTACAATTCTATTTCCAAATTACCGACATATGACACACAGCGCCCAGATGTTTTTCCCGGCACTACGGTCATATCGCCACAATAATCAGACAAACAATTAAAAATCTTTTCACGACATGCAGTATCAACATCAGGTTGTGTAATCATAAAATATGTATTGCGTTGATTTTGAATATACGCATTAACAACACCAGGTTGACCACGTGTTCCTGCAGTTGAATTACCAGCGGACGTCGTGTAAATTGCAACACGTCCTGCATCATTTGCAACCGTTCCTGCAGACACTGCAGATGCCGCATTTGACATCAAACACGCACCAATACAACCGAATGCTAACAAAAATTTTTTCATGGAATATCCCTCTCGTTAAGAGCATTTTATCATATTCACAATAAAAACGCAATAAAACTTTCACTAAAAAACATAAAAAAGTTGATTTGAGCAAATAAATTGCTATATTTTGAGCATGACAGTTATAACCAATGAAATTTTAAATCAAATTGCCGACGACATCTCTGCCGTCAGGGGGTTTCTTTGACCCAATAAAACTTCAATCTGAAATAGATAAATTAACAGAAATTTCAAATGTGCCTGATTTATGGGACAACCCAGAACATGCACGCAATATTTTACAAAAAAAATCTAATCTGGAAAAACAGTTAAATGAATTAAAACATTTAGAAAACGAATATAAAAATCTGGTTGAATTATATGAAATATCCCCAGAAGACCAAGATGTAAATAATGCCATAGCCACCCTTGCCCAAGACGCACATAAAGCAAAATTTATCACTCTTTTTAGCGACCCGATGGATAATAACGGGGCATTTTTGTTTATACAATCTGGTGCAGGTGGAACAGAGGCACAAGATTGGGCACAAATGTTATCTCGCATGTACACAAGATGGTGTGAAAGACATGGTTTTTCAATTGAAGTTGTCGAAGAACACCCTGGCGATGTTGCTGGCATAAAAAGCATCACTTTTCGTATATCCGGCGAACGCGCATTTGGTTGGTTAAAAAACGAAATTGGCGTTCATCGTCTTGTTCGTATTTCACCTTTCAATGCAAACGGCAAACGACAAACCAGTTTTGCATCTGTAGATGTGTGGCCTGATGTTGATGATTCAATAGAAATTGAAATAAACGAAAAAGATTTAAGAATCGACACATATCGTGCGTCTGGTGCTGGTGGACAACATGTTAATAAAACAGATTCTGCTGTCCGCATTACACATATTCCAACAAATACGGTTGTCACATGTCAAAACGAACGTAGTCAAATTCAAAATAAAGAAATGGCTATGAAAATGTTGCGTTCTAAATTATATGAACTTGAAATGGAAAAGCGCGCGGCCGAAGAAGATGCCGCAAAGGCAGCTCAAAAGAAAATTGAATGGGGCAGTCAAATTCGTAATTATGTTTTATACCCGTATCAACTAGTCAAAGATGTACGCACAAATGTAGAAAAAACAGATTCTGCAGCGGTTTTAGACGGCGATTTAGATGATTTTATGCTGGCGATGTTATCACAATAATATTCATGAAAAAACAAGACAAACATTTTATTTACATCAAACAATTATATCCACTTGCCACAAGTGTTGTTAAACCTATAACAGTAGGCCTGATGCATGATATATACATAACAGAAAGCCAAAATCAAAAATTTGTATGCAGATTTTCAGATAAAATTGTTGCCCAACATAATTTGGAAATCAGCAAACTTTTAAATCAATACGGCATTCCTGCACCAAAAGTTTCTATACACAATTGTGGTGATTGTTGGTGTGAAACATATCCATTTATCCCAGGGAAAACATTACATGAACGCATACTGGAAGGTTTGTCTGGTGAAAAATTAGACGCTGTATATCATCAGATGTTTGATATTTCATATAAAATATCAGAAATTCCATATGAAAACATAAAACCAATTCCTATGCCATTTGTTTCAAAAATCCTGAGAAAAAGTATCTCTTGTTTAAATTTATCACAAAAGAAACTGTGTCACACAGATTTACATGCAAAAAACATCATTTTGGACGAACAAGATAACGTCCGTGCGATATTAGACCTGGATGCTTTTTATACAGAATCCATGACTGTTGCATATTTTGTAATGTTGAAAGATTCACAAACATATGGATATGATTTAAACAGATTAAATGAAATACTGAACAAATTAAATATTAGAAACATTGGGACACATATTAATATTATAAATACCGCTACGAAAATGTATCATTTTGTGTTTCCAGAATGTCTGCGCAAACAATTATTGAAAATCCGGGTAAAATAATATAGTATATGCATATAAGCACCCATAGCATAACTGGATAATGCATTGCCCTCCGAAGGCAAAGATTGTGCGTTCGACTCGCACTGGGTGCACCAAAAACAAAAAGACAACCAATTGACGTCTTTTTTATTGACTTAATGTCCAACCCATAAACGTATATCCTTCTTTCGTTGGAGTTTGTGGCAATGTGATGCCTGTATCATAAACACATTGCGTAGAGGCTGTTGGATTTTCATCAGAAACATCTGCAAACCAATTTAAATTAACTGTTTTTGGTGAACAATAATATTCTTCAAAAGATCCGTACAAAGCATTACGGAATTGCGATACAGACATATATGCTGTACATTTTTCAGCGCACACAGAAGCACATTCGGCATTAGATGTGTAACTGCCACGATATACCCAATTAGACGAACCAATTTGACTGGTTGTTGACACTTTACGACTGTCTAATTGACACCAACAATGTGACCCTGAACTTGTTGTAACAAAAGTATTTGCACTTTTTGAATTACCATCTACATTTGCCCACGCTCCATTACCCCATGTGTTTGGATTTCCAGCTGTTGTGTTACAACTAGATTGGCCATGAAGATTTGTACCATTTGAGAACACAACATGCCATTCACGAAGTTTTACATCATCAAAAACACTGTTTGTACAATCGACAGTCGCACCATTTGTTTTACATATTTCCGCCCCCACTGCAGAAATGTCTCTGGTATATCTGGCCGACATACTTGATTCATTTACATTTATTAATGGTTTCGGCTGTTCATATCCCTGTGCACAGGCAAAATTGATTTTACAATGTGTATCTATTTCACCGTAATGTAAATCATATGTTGTGTCACCAATATACGAACAAGTATCTGTATGATTTGGACACGTTAATGCAGGACAAGTTAATGATATATAACAATTAGCAATTCTTGTCGAAGCAGCATCGGCGTTCGGGAAATTCACAGGACAGGTATTACATGCACCATTACCCTTATAAGTATCTGCTGGACAATCTGTCAACCATTTTGCATACAACGTTTGATTTCCAGCACTGAATACAGTTTCAGAATTCACTGGATCTCCACTGAAATCTGAAGTTGTATACCAGCCATCAAAAACTTGATTCGTTTTTGTAGGGTTCGGCAAATCTAATACGGTATATCCAGAAGATGCGTCTTCGTCATAATATATTTTAGTTGTTGTATTGGACGAACCATTATTATATACAAATGTTACCGTTGCATAGCATTGTTCCTTCTTCCACGATGCAGCGGCTGAATCTGGATATTCAGTTGGACATTGTTTATAAATATCTGCAAATGTAGCATTACTACCTGCAACGACATCATAATAATTACCAGCACGTGTTCCAACACCAACTTTATCTATTAAATATGAATTTTCAGACGATAAATCAGTATCGTTTTTATGCAAATCATATATGTTTGTATAGTAACCAGCCTGAGCAGCAACACATGATGTCGCTGGGCTTCTTAAATTTTCCATCAGATTATCATTCATCGTCAAAGTTATCGCAGATTGTGGCACATAATAACCATTTTTGCATATGCTTCCAATCCATATATAATCAGGCAAACATCTGTCATATTTTTGTGTTGCGTTATTATATAAACAATTCTGCATCATCCAACCAACTTTGGAATTAAGAGAAGATGTCGCATCATAATTGGAATCCAAATCCTCACTTGTTATATTCTCATTATTTATCCCCATAATATGTTCTATTTTGTTTCCGACATTTACCATATCGTATGAATAGAAGAATACCGCACCGCAATCACCGATAACATCTTTGATTTGATTGCCGTTTGAATCAACTGGTCCCAAAACAATACCATAAGATGCTTTTGCAATAGCGGATTTTGTATCTTTATTTATTGCTGGACATTGTGTAAAACCTTGATCTTCATTACTATAAGAATAAGTTCCACCGGGACACCATTCATTGTCACCAACCCCAGAAGATGTAGTACACTGACTGCAAGTTAACGAATTTGCTGGCAAATAGTACCCTGCTTCACATGTTGCAGTCTTTAATGTCCACGTAGCATAACATTCAAAATCATCTGTGAATGTTAATTGAGTAGCTTCGCCGGTCATACTTTCATCGAATGTTTGTGTTGTATTACCATCACTACACTCCCAACCAGTTTGATCGTATGTTGAAGTATATGATGAACATTGTTGTGTTAAATCTGTAGAATCTGGGAAATCAAAATTCTGCAGATACGTCACTGTATTTGAATTAAACGCGCTTTCTTTTTCGCTGTCACAATAAAAATCAAACGAAATGTCTATTGGTTCCCAACTGGCATAAAACATTTTATTCCCAGTTGATCCAGTTGGTACATTTGTCACAGCATTACCAGTAAATTCTTCATTGTTATACCATCCGTTGAAAACACATCCATCGGCACTTAACTCTGGCAATGTTATTGTATTTGATGCGACAGTATACGTTTGAGATGGTACTGTTTGTGTATAACAACCGCTATCACCATTATCATATGTTATTGTATAAGTATCTATATCACACCGTTGCACTTCAAACGTATCATACAATGCACGACGGAATTGTGATACCGGCATATATGCAGTACATTTTTCAGCGCATACAGAGGCGCATTCAGCATTAGAAGAGTAACTGCCACGAAATACCCAATTAGACAAACCTGTAACAGTAGTTGAATATGATGTTTTGCTGTCTAATTGACACCAACAATACGAACCAGAACTTGCTGTGTTAAAAGTATATGCCGTTTTTGAATTACCAGTTAAATTTTCCCAGGCCCCATTGCTCCATGTGTTTGGATTTCCGGCTGTTGTATTACAACTGGATTTACCCTTCAATACTATGATGTTGTTACCATATGAAACCTGCCAACCGCGTTGTTCCAAATTGTCAAAAGTACCCTCACATTCTGTAGTTGTACCATTAAGTTTACAAATATCTGCCCCATTACCAAAATCTTTTGAATAACGTGTGGCAGTACCACCATCATCAACATTTTTTAATGGCAACCATAATACAAATTATACGATGTTGCACCAACATATGAACAAGATCTTGTATGTTCTGGACAACTTATTGGGGTCGGGCAATTCATCGCACGATAACAATCATTTTCTGAAGAGGCAGTCGCACCATTTGATAATGTATATGGCGATGGACATGCGTTACATGTGTCATTTTGTAAATAATAACCATTTTCGCACGATGATAATATCCAATGCGCATAAATAGTCAGCGTATCGCCATTTGATAGATTTGCAAATGCTGGCGCAATCGTTGATGAAGTATTAACAACTCCATTTGCATTTACTATTTGTATAGCGTCATCAGTTTCACTGTTTTTTGTTGTCCAATAGCCATTAAATGTATAATGTGTCAGTGTTGGTCTAGTTGGTGACCATACTGAATTTGTTGAGGTATTAGATATTGTTCCTGTTCCTATATTATATTCAAGTGTTGATGGGTTTCCGGAAACCGTTGTTGGGTTTGTCCCAGATGTTGCGCTATCAGAATCATACTTTTTATCATCTATTTGAACAGTCATTTTGTCGTATGCATATTGTGTTGTAAATACTTTATTTGATGTATACAACCATGTAAACGATGTTCCGGCATACTTTGTATCATTAGTATCAGCAACCGAATAACCAGTAGTGTGTTTATTTGTCGGTGGTGTGCATGTATAATCAGCCGGTGTAAATGCTGAATTATATGTCGCAATTTGTGATACCGGTGCATTTCCTGTTCCATCACCACATGTATAAGTTACCGTGTATTTTTCTGGCATACAATAATTTGCTGTTCCTGTTCCGGCAGCATTGTACGCAGATTGACGGAAAGAAGGCATATCACCAATGGTCTGGGCGCACCCATATGCACAATCATTTTCACATGCACTTATCCCCATTACTTCATTAGAAGAAGATTTATACACCCATGTTGGTGACGAAAAAGCAACAGTTTTTCCTGTTTCTAGTATATATTCAGTGACCTGACAATAACAATAACTTCCTGTACTTGTAGCAGGTAAATTATGTGTTGATCCTAAGGTTCCACCCTGACTTGCTGCACATCTGGACATACCTTTGACTGTTCCGTAACCAAAGGTTAATGCCCATTCGCCATTATTTAAATCGCTGTTATTTTCGTTTCC
>OMQP01000040.1 GCA_900313285.1 uncultured Pseudomonadota bacterium | reverse complement strand
ATAATTCCAATACTGTTTAACACATTTGACATGCTTTCCATTTTACGAACAGATTCTTCCATATAATCGTTTGCTATTTGCGATATATTTTTATCAAAATCATTCATATCAGAATAAATCATCAAATCACCAATGATTTCAGTATTTGGGAAATCTTTACCTGTTAATGCCAGCGCACCACCCAAATTTTCACCATTTGCGATATAATGCAGGGCTTCTTCCAATATATTCGATAAATAACGATTTGATTTATCAGATAACATACGCATCGCATCTGGCACAGATACCCCCGCAGATACCATTGCCGATAATGACATCATCCAACTGACAGATAATTGTAATTTATATGTATTCCATGGCGGTAATTTATCAAACAAAGTACGTATTTTACCCGTCCATACTGGTAATGATGCCCAAATAATCGATGCCAATATAATAAATATTCCCGCAAAAACATGCCAATATTTACCAGCAAAATCTGATACCCATACAAGTGATGCAGCCGCACCACGCCAAACAACTTCACTGCCTGCAGCACTGGCCAATGGTGGAACCAAATACAACCCCACCAGAATTATAATCGCAATGGTTAATACCAATAAAAACAATGGATATGCCACAGCAGACAACATCGCACGTTTAATACGAGTTATTCCATCTACTATACGTGTCAGGTTTTCAAAAGATATTAACAAACTGCTGACATTACCAGATGTTAAAAGTAACGTTTCTTCTTTTGGAACCCAACCTTCTGTTGCTTCTGCAAAAGTCATACCGCGTTCCAAATTCTTTTGTATTTCGCGCATCGCGATTGCAAATGGTTCACCCGGCTTTTGTCCGTTGTTTGATTCAATCATTTCAATTCGATGCAACGCATCCATCAGAGTAAAATTATTACGCAACAACGAAGCAACTTTGCGTGATATAGCCATACGTTTTTGGGTATCCGCTTTAAAAACTAATTTTGCATATAATAATTCCAGTTTGTTCATATTTTTAATACACCCATGGTCTGTCCAGCATACCAACCCAACGTTCTAATTCATCAACCCCGATAATTCCACGCAACATTAATTCTATGGCCGCTTCTTTCAATGTGCGTCCATTCATTTTTTCCAACCAATATTTCAAAGCATTTTCTGTTTCCCCAGCCAAAGCCAAACTTAAAAATTCACTGTTTGTCATGATGATTTCGCCGGCCTTGATACGACCAATTGTTCCAGTACCATTACAATGTTCACAACCGGCACCGCGAACATAAACCTGGTTTAATCCCAAATCACCAAATGCATCTTTGACACGGTTATACGCACTGTGGTTACGTTTTTCACTTAATTTTTCACGACAATATGGGCATAATTTTTTAAACAAACGCATAGATACCAAACCACGTATCATTGTTTCGTCTTTTAATTTGAATTCTTCAACCCCCATATCTAACAAACGCATCAGTGCACCCATTGCAGAATTCGCATGCAATGTTGTCCAAACATTATGACCAGAAAGCGCCCCTTTAACAGTCAATTGCGCCGCCGCTAATGTTCGTATTTCACCAACCATCAGTGTATCAGGGTCGCTTCGCAATGCCGCAGCCAGGGCTTCTGTAAATTTTTCTTCGCGTTGTTCTTCATTAACAGCATTAACAACCGGCATTTGATGTGCGCCAAATATTTTTTGTTCCGCAGGATCTTCCACTGTAATAAGATTTATTTCATATCTTCTTTCTTTTAACATCAGTGCCATATTGCGAACCAATGTCGTTGATTTACCAGATGATGTAGGCCCCGCAACAATAACTAACCCTGTTGGTGCCGAACGCAAACGCATCAAAAGTTTTCGTTCATATTCATTAAATTCTTGTTCTGTTTTGATACCTTCACTTGGGTTATCATAAAGCAGACGCATAACAACATATTGGGAACCAAACGCGATTGGATTAAACTGCATTCTTATACCCAAAACACCAGATGGCAAATACAAATCTTTTGTTCCACGCAATGGTGTGCGTCCATCTTTTTGTGCAGTTTGATATTCGTTTTGTGCATAACTTGAATTAGAAATATCAGCAGATGCAAATGCCGCACGAACAAAAGATTCACCCCATTGTGAATTATATTCCAATACTGGTTGCATACTGCCGTCTATACGGAAATAAATTGTTGTTTGATCTGCAACTTCGATATGTATATCCGAAACCTTTTGGGCTGCTGCACGCGCAATTATATCGACAAAATCTTTCTGCATTTGATTGTCATAATCTATGCGTGAATGCGCACCAACACCCAATCTTTCATCGCTTGTTTTATATATATTAGAAATTAACCCTAAATCAGAATAAAATGGTGTTTTTATGATACGATTTTTTTGACGTAATAAATCTATAAAAGCCAACACACGACCATCATATCTGTGGGTTCTTGAAATAACAATTTCACCACCAGAAAAATACGCAATCAAACTCTGTGTATCTTTTGGTAATGCCAATTCCCCAGCATATGCAGTTAACAATTTATTATTGTTTGAAAACAAATAATCTAATATCTCTTTATTGCCGGCATTTTCCAACCCTGACGGCACAGATAATTTATCAGTATTAACAAAATCATTTTCTTGGTTTGGCATATTATTTTCCAATATTTAAACTTTCTTCTACCCCATCTTTTTCAAAGACAATACCTTCGTTCAAAGATATAGATGTTACGATATATCCATCTAATTCTTTACCAACGGCAATACGTTTATTCTGGCCTGTTGACAAATCTTCTATTGTTGCCTGTAATTGGTTATCCACACCAACAACGTTTATTAACTTATACTTTTTGTTGATATTTGCTTCTTCTTTTTTTGGTTGTGGTTTTTCAACAACTTCTGCATACACTTCTTCATTTTCATCCAAAGAATCACGTTGACGTCTTAATCTTTCAGTTTGAATTTCAAGTTGTGCTTTTGCAGCTTCCAATTCTTGTTGTTGTTGTTCTGCACGACCAGATAATGTATCCAGTTCCATTTGCAATTTGATTTTTTCAGCATTTAATCTTTCCAATTCCAAATCCAGTTGTGCACGTTCTTTTTCAAGTTGCATAACTACTTTTTCTTGTTCCAAATTTGTAATTCTTTCAAACAAAGAACCTTCAACCTGATAATCATTCAAAGCATTTACAGAAACGGCATCTGCATATTCTTCTTCTGGGTTTGGTTCAACAACTTCTTCTGTGTATTCTTCTTCAATAAACGCATCTTCACCATATGCAACAACATTAAATCCGAATACTAACAATGCAGAAAATAAAATCAAATTCAATTTTTTCAACATATTTATCACCTTTTATTTTGTATAAATAACAACTTCATAATTCCATGTTCTTGTATTTGCACGCCATGACACAGATGCCATATAAACGCCATCAAAACCATTGAATACCTGCATAAATTCAGACGGTATCAATTTAGAAGACGCACCAACTTCCGTTACATGAATTTCTTCTGTTTTGTTTCCATTTGAAACGGTATCAACAACAGATTGAATATCTGCTTTTATGTTTATTTGTTGAAAACGCGTTGCGACATCACGTATTACTGTCGTTTGATCGCGTTCATCCAATGATGCAGATGTTTTTAATTCTGGCAGATTAACACGGACAATCATTTCATTTTCAGAAACCTGTTGAACAATTGCCCCCGGCATCAAATCAGCACCATAAACATAAAAATCATTCAATGTTCCAAAATCACGTGTAAAATTAGCCGACACATATTCACCATCACATCTTGCATATGTTTGATTCCAACCAGGAATTGGTTGCATAACAAAAGCAATAGCTTTATAACATAAATTTGCACGATCAAACACATTTGGCAAATTATCATATGGATATTCAAATTTTTGCTTTAACTCTTCTTCTTCCAATTTTTTATCGGTAATTTGCTGTTTTTTTAATTCAATTTGCCGGTGATATTCAGCCGCCAATTCAGTATTTAAAATTGGTTTATTTGTATCTTGCTGTGATATTGGTTTATTCAAAATATAAATACCAAGCAAAACAAACAATATCGCAAACAATACAGATGGTATAACCGATTTAACAACACTGATTTGATGCAGACGCGCAACAGCATTGTGTTTTATCAAATCTGTTAATTTCTTTTCTTGAGATTTTGGTATTCCCCAATTGTTTGGAGCAAACAATGCACCCCAATCTGGAATATTAATTAATTCAGTATATGTTTTTCGTGCAACATCTTCTTTCTCAATCAAAATATCACGAATAATTATACCATTTCGTACAGCAACCAAATAAAAATTATCACCTGCCTGAAAAACCCCCAAGAAAGAAACCAAATCAGATAACGAATTTATAATTTCCACCGCGGCTGATGGCATACCAACATGTGCACCACTATGCGAATTTGTCAGTCCAACCATCGATTTATAATCAGTGAAAAGATTGTATTTTTTATTTGTGTTTTTTGCCAACTGTTTTGCCCAAGAATGTGGGGTATTACCAACACCCAGGGGCTGCCAAAACAGACCTGTAGCATACTTTTTACGATTAACGGTTATTATTTGTTTTATCAATTCTCTCTCGGTTAGCCATATTATAGCACAAACGTATAAAAAAAATAAAGCCGAAAATTGTAATAAAAAAGTCGTATTTCTACGACTTTTGTTATTTTTTACAATTATAAACTTTCACTTTGAATTTATATGTTTCACGTGGCCCGAATATAGCACCAGCATTTTTAAGAATATCTTCATTTGATATATAATATGAATCACCAAATTTATTTTGTTCTAAAATGCTTTTTTCCAAATAATCATATGCATCGGATATGTTATATGTCGTTGCGCTTGAATCAAGCGTATATAAATATTCACAATTTTTTGGTTCCACGTTCAATCTGGTTAAACCATTTCCAGCATCAGTTGTTCCCGCACATGCGGATAACACAACCAAAGAAGTTAATATTAAAATTTTTTTCATTTCTTTTTTCCTTTTTTTGTTTCTTTAAATTTGGATTCTAATACAGCGCACATATAACCAAGCCCCAAAAACATTAATTCAATCAACAAAACATATAAATTACTTAACATATTTTTGTCTATGAAATAACTGAATAATTCTGTAGCCACCGCTATCGCAACACCATACAAAAATCCAATAAAAATTTTTTGCCATTTTTTCATATTTATCCCCTATTTTTCAACAATTTCATAATTTGATTTATCAGCAAATAATTTACGCAAAACTAAATTATTCAATGCATGTGATCCTTTGTAAGATTCAAGATGTCCATAAACAAAACCACCACTTGTAAACATATCACCCACAGCATCTATGATTTTATGACGGACAAATTCATCAGGACAATGTAATTTATTTAATGTACCATCCCCAGCATCATTTAATGCAATTACATTATTTTCATTTGCACCACGTCCCATACCATGCGCCTTTAACCATTCCCATTCTGAATATTTTCCAAAAGTACGTGATTTTGAAATATCTTTGATAAATTTATTAACAGATTTTTTTGTTCCATCTAATTCACACGAATATGATTGTGTGCCTATAATTTTATCCCCATAAACCAAAGTGGCATCTATTTTTAAACCTTTATCATTTGGTGATAATTTTACATAACCATT
>OMQP01000063.1 GCA_900313285.1 uncultured Pseudomonadota bacterium | reverse complement strand
AGTCCAGGTTATAATATCTGTGCTTTCCGTGTAATGAAGGAAAGTAAGAAGTACAGAAATCTGCATGTTTGCGGGACTTATAATCGCGCTCTGGCGTTTGAGATAAGCCTGCGGTGCGGTTTCGCATGGTTAAAAAAAGAGAAAAAACAAAGAGAAATTTAATGCCAACAGTAAATCAACTGATTCGGAAACCACGTAGAAAAGTTGCAGTTAAATCTACTGCACCTGATATGATGTCAAATCCTCAAAAACGCGGTGTTTGCACACGTGTTTATACTACGACACCAAAGAAACCTAACTCTGCTCAACGTAAAGTTGCGCGTGTTAAATTGGCTAACGGTCACGAAGTAACTGCTTACATTCCAGGCGAAGGTCACAACCTTCAGGAACACAGCGTTGTTATGATTCGTGGTGGTCGTGTAAAGGACTTGCCAGGTGTGAAATATCACATCATTCGTGGTGTTCTTGATACAAAAGGCGTCGAAAGCAGAAAACAGGGTCGTTCTCTGTATGGCGCAAAAGGTAAAAAATAATACACATCGGTAAAACGATTGTGAGTAATTTGGGAAACCAAGTGAAGAAACATAAAGGAAATTAAATATGTCAAGACGTAAAGCTGCAACAAAACGTGAAATCTTGCCAGATTCAAAATATCATAATCTGGTTGTTGCAAAATGTATTAATGTTGTTATGTGGGATGGTAAAAAAGAAGTTGCTGAAAACATCGTTTATGGTGCAATGGAAAAATTGAAAACTATCGCTAAAGACAAAGATGAATTAGCTACTTTCTTGGAAGCTATCGATGCTTTGAAACCATCTGTTGAAGTAAAAGGCCGCCGTGTTGGTGGTGCAACTTACCAAGTTCCAGTAGAAGTTCGCAAAGAACGCCAACAAACATTGGCATTGCGTTGGTTGGTTATGTTCGCAAGAAAACGTGGTGAACGTTCTATGGAAGATAGATTGTTTGCAGAATTGCGTGACGCATTGAATGGTCAGGGCGGAGCGTTCAAAAAGAAATTAGATACACACAGAATGGCAGAAGCGAATAAAGCATTTGCTCATTTCCGTTGGTAATAATATAAAGAATAAGGAAAGATATAATGTCAGTTGGAAAAACCGCATCTTTGGATATGTACCGCAATATTGGAATTATGGCCCATATTGACGCTGGTAAAACAACTACGTCTGAACGTATTTTGTTCTATACAGGAAAAACATATAAAATCGGTGAAGTGCACGATGGTGCAGCAACTATGGACTGGATGGTTCAAGAACAAGAACGTGGTATTACAATCACTTCTGCTGCAACAACATGTTTTTGGCGTGATCACCGTATTAATTTGATTGACACCCCAGGCCACGTGGACTTTACTATGGAAGTAGAACGTTCTTTGCGTGTTTTGGACGGTGCAGTTGCTGTTTTTGAATCTGTGTCTGGTGTTCAACCACAAACAGAAACAGTATGGCGTCAGGCAGATCGTTACAATGTTCCACGTATTTGCTTTATTAACAAAATGGACAGAACTGGTGCAAACTTCTTTCGCTGTGTTGATATGATTCGTGAAAGATTGGGTGCTAATCCATTGGTTATTAATTTCCCAATCGGTCAAGAACAAGATTTCAAAGGTGTTGTTGACGTTGTTGAAATGAAAGGTATTATTTGGGAAGATGAAAATGGTTCTCATCCTAAAACCGAACCAATCCCAGACGATTTAAAAGAAAAAGCAGAAGAATTACACAATAAGTTAATTGAAGAAGTTGTCACATTAGATGACACAATCATGGAAGAATATATGGAAGGCAAAGTTCCAGATACTGCAACAATTAAAAAATTGTTACGCAAGGGTACAATTGCTCAAAACTTTGTTCCTGTATTGTGTGGTACAGCATTTAAAAACAAGGGTGTTCAACCATTATTGGATGCTATCGTAGATTACTTGCCATCACCATTAGATATTCCTGCTATTAAAGGAACAAAAATGGATGGTAAAACAGAAACAGAACGTCATGCTGATCCAAAAGAACCATTCAGCGCTTTGGCATTTAAAGTTGCGAATGACCCATTTGTTGGAAATTTGATGTTCATCCGTATTTATTCCGGTAAATTGACTTCTGGTTCTTATATCTATAATTCTAATCGTGATAAACGTGAACGTGTTGGTCGTATGTTGTTGATGCATGCAAACGCACGTGAAGAAATTAAAGAAGCATCTGCAGGTGATATTATCACACTGGTTGGTATGAAAGAAACAATCACAGGTGATACGCTTTGCGATGAAGCTAACCCAATTATTTTGGAATCTATTCATGTTCCAGAACCAGTTATTTCTATTGCTGTTGAACCAAAAACAAAAGCAGACATTGAAAAAATGTCACTTGGTTTACAGGCATTGGCCAAAGAAGATCCTTCTTTCCGCGTATCTGTAGATGAAGAATCTGGTCAAACAATTTTGGCTGGGGTAGGTGAATTACATTTGGAAATTTTGGTTGATCGTTTGTTACGTGAATTCAAAGTCGACGTTAATGTTGGTGAACCACGTATTGCATATCGTGAAACATTCCGTAAACCTGTATTGGAAGAATACACACACAAGAAACAATCTGGTGGTTCCGGTCAGTACGCTCAGGTTAAAATCCAATTTGAACCATTGGAACCTGGTCAGGGCTATGAATTCGAAAACAAGATTGTTGGTGGTGCAATTCCAAAAGAATACATCCCAGGTGTAGAAAAAGGTTTGAAGATAGCACAACAAACAGGTGTTTTGATTGGCTAT
>OMQP01000010.1 GCA_900313285.1 uncultured Pseudomonadota bacterium | reverse complement strand
AAACACTGTAAATGGTACGATGTTGGTGAAAAAACATCTGTTTACTCATTAAAAATGTTGCCTGCTGTTCATTTTAAACAAAAAAATTCTTTATTAACCGATCGTCAAATGGCAATTAAGGTCACAGAAACGACAAAGAAAGCCCTTTTTGGCACATAGAAAACTTGACAACCCAGGATTCTTTGCCTAACATTTGTCAAGATTTACACAAGGGTATACAATGAAACAAGAAACACTTGAACAAGAAATTAAAGAAATCATTATTTCTGCATTAGATTTAGAAGACGTTACCGTCGCTGATATCGATTCAAAAGCGCCTCTTTTTAATGACGGTCTGGGACTTGATTCTATCGACGCTTTGGAATTAGGTATGGCATTAAAGAAAAAATATGACGTCAGTTTCAAATCTGATAAAGAAGAAAACAAAGAATATTTTAAGTCCGTAGAAAATCTGGCGAAATATATTGCAGAATCTAAAAACATCACATTGGAGTAAAAACATGCACACAAGAGAAGAAATTTTTAATACCATCAAAGATATCTTAATCAAAGATTTTGATTGCGATGCCGCAAAAATTAAAATGGAATCCAATTTGGTGGAAGATTTGGATTTGGACAGTATCGACGCTGTTGATTTGGTTGTAAAATTACAAACTATCATAAATAAAAAAGTAGATCCTGAAGATTTTAAACAAATTCGTACATTACAGGATGTTGTCGATGCAGTTGAAAAAATTGTTAACGCTAATAACTAAAATATTTTTTGGTTGTTTTATCGTTGCATACCCTTTTATCATTTTTTATGCATTAAAACAAAATGTTGCAGTTAAATTTATCGGCCTGCTTTTGTTGCTGATGGTTGTGTTTTCTTTCTTACGAAACAAAAATAAAATTATGTTTCTTGTCGGTTTGATTTTGGTTTCGTTTGTAATATTTTTTAATCAGGAAATATTTTTAAAACTGTATCCTGTTTTAATGAACGCTTCTGTGTGCACAATATTCACATTATCTTTAAATAAAACTCCGCTTATTACACAATTTGCACAGAAAATGCAGAAAGAACCTCTTGACCAATCAGCCATTATTTATACACACCACGCAACAATTGCATGGGCGATATTTATGTTCATAAACACACTTATATCTTTTGCAACAGTATTTATGGCAAATGAAATATGGGTTTTGTATAATGGTTTTATATCGTATGTTTTAATCAGCACAATGATGCTGGCAGAATACATTATTCGCAAAGGCAAACAAAAATGTTTACACCAATAAATCGCCTTTTTGTTGAAAATACAGAAAACGACAGAATTGTTTTTTACAATGCTGATAAACCGGTGTATTTTCACGAATATATGAACGATGTTGCGAAATATTCAAACCATTTTAAAACAATCCAAAATGATACCGTCATAATATATATACCTGATAATTTATATTTGTTTTACGTCTGTTTTATGGCCGCGCTTCAGGCCGGGAAAGATATCATTTTGCCTGCTCTTTTTACAGAACAAAATGCAAAACCATTATTAGATACTACAGACATTTTGATTACCGATAAATTCGATTCTTTTGGTGAATTTAATATTGTGAATTTGGATTGCGAAAATAATACAAATTGGACTTTTAACGACGTCAGTGAAAGATTTTTATATTTCTTTACATCTGGTTCAACAGGCACACCAAAACGTATAAAAAAACAATTTAAAATGCTGGCATCAGAAGTATCTTTCCATGGAAAAAATCAAAAATATTTAATTGATCAAAATCCTGTTATGATTTCTTCCGTGTCACCGTATCATATGTATGGCCTGCTTTGGCGGTTCTTTTTTCCATTGGCAAATGGCATTGTATCTGATTTAGATATTGTTTTTACCCCCGAAGAATTACAACAAAAACAGTCCACATATGAAAAACTATTGTTTGCAACAACACCTTCGTTTTTGGACAGCATCACCCGGTATCAAAACCAATATACTTTCAAAAATAATTGTATTGGTATTTATTCGTCTGGCAGTTTATTAGATACAAAAACATCAAACAATGCATATCAAATGTTTGGTGTATCACCATATGAAATATTCGGCAGTACTGAAACAGGCGGGGTTGCTTCGCGTCAGCAAATAAACGGGCAACAATGGACCATATTTGAGCCGGTAAATGTCACATTAACCGAAAACAGTGAATTGTTAATTGAATCTGATTTTTCGTGTTCAAACCCATATTTAATGTCTGATATTGTTGAAAAAACCAGCGATAATACATTCTTATTAAAAGGTCGTGGCGATCGTATGGTAAAAATTGCCGAAGAACGCGTATCTCTGCCAGAAATGGAAGAAAAACTTTGCGAATATAAATACATAGAAAAAAGTTATGTAACGCCATTAACAACGAAAGACAGAACTGTTATCTGTGCAGCAATCACATTAACAGATTCCGGCAAAGAATATATCATTGAAAATGGCCGCCATAAATTTGTTACAGAATTAAAACAACATTTATTAAATTACTTTCCAAATGTTGTACTGCCACGTAAAATTCGAATTGTTAATACGATCCCTGTGAATATTCAGGGTAAATACATAAAATCAGATATAACATCTATGTTTGAATCAAATGTAGCAGAACCAATTATGCAAAATATTACAAAAACAGATTCTATTTTTGCCGCAGATTTAACTTTTTTGAAAGATTCTGCATATTTTAATGGACATTTTCCAAATCACCCTATTTTGCCTGGTGTTATACAACTCCATTTTGTTATGATGTTTATTAAACAATATTTCAATATGTCCGCAAATGACTATCATGTTTTAAAATTAAAGTTTTCAAACCTGATTTTACCAGACACAAACGTGCATTTTGAATTAAACAAAACAGGTGATAATGAATTCACTTTTGAATATACTAGTTATTCAAAGGGTAAAATTGTTATAAAGGGATAATCACATGAAACCAGTTATTATTGTTCCTTGTTTTAATCATGGCGACGCTTTCGCACCAGTTGCAGAAAAACTGGTTGATTTTGAAACACCTGTTATTGTTGTTGACGATGGCAGCACCCCAATCCAATCAAAAAAAATAAAAAACATATGTTCAAAACATAAATTTTTATATGTGAAAAACAAAAAAAATGGTGGCAAAGGTGCTGCCATGATTACTGGATTCGAATATGCCACAAAAAAAGGTTTCACGCACGCATTACAAATAGACGCGGATGGGCAACACGATATTCGAGACATACCATTATTTTTTAAAATTGCGAAATCTTACCCGAACAATTTAATTATTGGCAATCCAATTTATGATGAATCTGCACCGCGCGCTCGTTTGATTGGACGAAAAATAACAGATTTTTGGGTAAAAATTGAAACATTTAATCAAAACATGCCTGACACAATGTGTGGTTTTCGTGTATATCCATTAAAATTACTTGAACCTGTATTAAACACGATAAAATTTAAACGCATGGGATTTGATATTGAAATAATCGTGAAAGCATACAGAAGCGGAATAAAAATAATTTCTGTTCCAACAAAAGTTATTTATCCGGAAAATGGCACATCTAATTTTCATACTGTCCGTGATAATTTTTATATCAGTTTACTTCATACATATTTATGTTGTTTAATACCAGTATGGTTATTCAAAAAGGCATTTCGTCATGAAAAACGTAATTAAATCTTTATTATTTTTATGTTGTTTAACATCTGTTAATGCTTTTGCAACACCGATAACAGAAATGCCAAACACACTGAAAACATTCACAGATAATTTGAATGTTGTATCTGCAACATTTAAACAGACGAAAATATTGCCAGAATCTACCAAACGTTTCATGTCAAACGGTTATGTTAAATTTGTAAAAAATGTTGGTTTTACATGGCATCAACAAAAACCAAACGATGATATATTTACATCTACACTGACAAATTACTGTATAAATGGTGAAACCAAAGAATTGGATGAATTACCATATTTTTATCGCATTCAATCGATGATAGATAACATGTTAAACGGTGATATGTCTGAATTTTTATATGCGTTTAACGTAGATTACAGTGAACACAAAAACTCTTGGACAATGGTTGCAACACCACGTTTAACAACAATTGCAGAAATGATTCAGGATGTGACTATTTACGGTACAACAACAGATTTAACCAAAGTAATAATGACATATTACGATGGGACAATTGTTATTTTAGAATTCACACGTTTAACAAAAGAAATCTCTGATGAAATTGCTTGTTAAAAGATTTTTGTTTTGTTTAATAATAATTTCAGGGGTTCTTGCAACACTGATATTTAAAACGCCTCTGCATACAGAATCAAATTTAATGTCTTTATTGGCAAATAATTCCGAACAACAATGGCCCATAGATAAAATATCCAATAAATTTTCATCGGTTATAAATATAGTTATCGAATCAAACGACGATAAATCTGCGACAAAAAGTGCCAATAACATAATACAAATGTTAAACAGCGATGCTTTTGACACTTTGAATGTTCAATCTGGAAAATTTTCATTAAAAAGCATTATCAGTGATTTTGTTCCATATAAAAATAATTTATTAAGCGTACAACATAAAAACCTATTACAACAAAAAGAATATAAACAAATTGCGAACTCAGCAATTAAGTATATATCGGAATCTATGATGCCACCAATTGTGTCATTATCCCAGGATCCATTTATGTTATTATCTGATTATGTGATGAATATAAATGTCGGTGATAATACATGGACATTACATAATGGTCTGCTTTGGCAAAATATAGACGGCACACATTATTTTATGATTCCCATAGATGTTAATATTGCAAACACAACACGTGCTGCAAACCAGATAAATCTTTTGTCTGCCGAATTAACCAAACAAAATTCAGAAACAATCAAAACACATTTAAGTGGTATACCATTACACACCGCATTTATGGTCCAACGCAGTCAAATACAGCTGGGAATATTGTCATTTTTATCTGTAATGATGGCAATATTATTTAATTATTTATTATTCAGAAAATTATTTACTTTGATTCCTGTATTAACCAGTTTATTGGTTGGATTTATTGGTGGAACTATCGCATTATTTTTATGTTTTAGCACACCACATATTTTGACATTTGTATTTGGGACAACTTTGATTGGACTGGGCATAGATTATTCTTTTCATTTTATGACTGCCGCTACATTAAAAGACAAAAAACAAATTTATATGAATATGCGCCAATCATTTTTGACAACATTGGTATGCTTTTTACCACTGATGTTTTCGGGCATTTCGCTTTTGGAACAAATTTCAGTATTTACAATTACAGGTTTAACAATAATATATATTGGATTAAATCTTTTCATACCGAACAAATTAAATTTGAAAATAAAACCAATAAGAAACAAATTGTCATTATCTAAAAAAACACGTGTTGCGATATTGTCGGCAATTTTAATTGCTATCATGACAACGTTGCCATTTGCCAAAATGGAAAACAACATGAATCAACTTTATCGTCCAAACGCACAAATTGCCGAACAGGACGCATTTTTCCAAAAATTAAACAATACCACGAATTCGAATATCTTACTGGTTCGCGGATATAACATGGAACAAGTTCTTGAAACAGAAGAAGAAATAAAATCAAACACATCTAATTTCTTTTCGATTTCCAGTGTTATACCATCAACAAAAACACAAAGCGAAAATCAGGAACTGATAAAACAACTTTATACACACCAGGCAAAATATTTAAAACGAAAACTGGAATTACGCAATTTACCAACATTTGTTGAAAATGATTTTATAACACCGAACAATATAAAATCTGAATTTTTAACAAATTGGTTAAATAAAATGATTATAAATGATAACGGTTATATATATTCTGTGGCGCAAATTCCAACCGACATAACAGTCCAAAATGAAAACGCTGTTATTGTGAATCCATCACAAATTTTAACGCATCAAATTGAAAAGTTCAGTGCAACAACATATCGTTTGCTGTTGATATGTGGATTATGTTTGATTGCTTTGTTGACTGTATTTTACAAAAAACGCGCCATAATTTATTTAATTCCGTCCATGTTGGCAATATTGTTAAGTATATCCGTTTTAACATGGTTTGGATGTCCAATAACATTTTTCCATATGCTTGCATTCTTTATAGTAATTGGGCTGGGCATAGATTATACAATATTTAATATAAATGCAGACAATGACAAAGAAATGCGCCCTGTGCTGTTTTCATTTCTGACCAGTTTTGTTGGTTTTGGAATGTTGGCATTTACATCTTTCTTTTTGATAAAAACAATGGGAATTACACTGGGGTTGGGATTGGCATTATCATATTTAATATCATTATTTTTATTCCGCACAAAATGATATAAATTGAATATTGTCTTTTGATTCAGTTGAACACACGCAAATTAAATAATCACCATTTTCATAAAAATATACATTGGCATCTTTTGCACCATTACCAAATTTAACACGCGATTCATATCCGGTAAAATTTTCGTAAAATTCACGTTTATTGTTTGGTTTTGGTAAATTTAACAATGCGCTTTCCCCAATAAAATCACGTTCGATATTTGCATTTTCAATATCGATTCCGACAGACGAACCAGATATCGCAACAACAACTATATTATCTTTGTGTGATATAGATACAAAACCATTTTTAATAGTTGGCGCACCATTTTCATCAACGATTATATTTTCACCACATACGTCTTTGACTATTGTGTGTGATAATAAATATTGTAATTTACGATTTTGATTTGAAAATTTGCCATATTGCACCAATTCAGGCCCCGACAATTTTTGTTCCAGACCTGTAATATTCTTTATTTGTTCAATATTTGACATATATATTTTCATACGATAAATTATAAAGGAAAAATATCAAAAGGCAACAAATGAACAAATGGTATCAAATTCGCGAACAATCGGCGGGAACATTACGCCTGGAACTGCTTTGGTTTATATATAAGATATTTGATATTCGGTTTTTAAAATTTGTTTTATGGTTTGTTGTTTTATTCATAGTCCCTTTTGCAAAACCGGCACGCAGCGCGACCAAACAATACGAAAAAATATTAAATAAATATCAGCATGAACACGGAATAAAAGAAACCAAAATATCATCGTTTTCACATATTTATGCTTTTGCATGCGCGATGCTGGATAAAATGGTGGCATCATCTGATAAAAGACAAAAAATCAAATTTGCAATTCACAAAAATGCCGATTGGGACGATTTTCAATCATGTTTAAAAGAAAATCATGGTGCTTTTTTAATCTGTTCACATTTGGGGAATATAGAGGCCCTGAGCGCATTTCCAGATGGAAAAAACAAAAAAATGCATGCATTTATGCAAATTTCACAAAATGAAACATTTCATAAATTCATGACACGACATAACATTGCAACAAATACTATTATTTATCCAACCGAAGATATAAATATAGGTGTTGCATCAACCATGTATGATTTTTTACAAAACGGTGATTTGGTTATGATGGCGGGGGACAGAACATCACCGGGCACCCCAACCAGATATGAAAATGTTTCGTTTTTAGGCAAAAATTGTCGTTTTCCAATTGGTACATTTAAATTCGCAAAATCTTTGTCGCACCCGATATTTGCAATATGCGTAATGAATATAAAACATGAAAAATACGGTATTTATGTAAAAAAACTGGACAACACAAACATACATGACATGGTTGCACAATACGCATTATTTCTTGAAAAATTGGTATTAAAATATCCAAAACAATGGTTTAATTTCTTTGATTTTTTTGAAAACGGGGAAAATGAAGCAGAAAATTAAAAAAAACTTGATTTTACATAAAATATAACATACAATTCGCGAAGTAATTAAAAAAGGTTAGTAAAAATGGCATCTAAAAAATGAAATTCCGTAAATACGATCCAAAATTACGTAAACACGTAGTATTTACAGAAGCAAAAATGAGCCACTAAGGTTTTTGTTTATGAAAGTTTAAAACACTGCCCAAACGGGCGGTTGTTTTTATTGCGTTAAACCGTATATTCCACGTCGTATTGCTTCGGTTGTTCCGACACGAGAGCAATAATAAGCACATTGTCGTGCACAGGTATCTGTAGCTCCCATATTGATAGTCGCACCAAAAGTCCATGGCGAAGATACAACAGATATATAATCATCACTATTTGGTTGTGCAAAACCTGTTACACTACACCAACACCAAAAATTTCCATTAACATAATCAGTAACAAAGTCATCTGTCGGTGTTCCTGTGTCGCCAACTTGGCTTACTTGACCAGAATGACTGCACCTTGTTGTTCCTTTTACTTTACCATAAGAAAAAACAGACAACCATTCATTCTCTTGTAAACCAGTCAATCTGCCTAAATCATCACATGTTGAAATATTAGTATCTTTTGGATTACTACCACAATTTGGGTTTTCATACTCGTTGATTGCTTGGCCTCGCCAATATCTTTGGGTGGCGTTTTCTTCTACATATTCTGCCAACGTTGTTAAATCAAATGCTGTTTGTTGTGGTGCGGCAGCTGCACGTACCTGCCAGCCACGGAATGTATATCCTGTTTTCGTTGGGTTCGTTGATGGTAATGTTATACCACCATCGTATGTACATGTATTTGATGTGGTTGGGACTGTTAATTTTGTATCTTCGTTATACCATTCCAGGTTTATTGTGTTCGCCGTCCAATCTGCTTCCAAATTTGCAGGACCGGTTGCCGTACCCAATGTTGATTCTACGCAATCGTTTGTTGGACTTGGCTGTATATGATTATTTCCGTCCAATGCGATTGCCGGATATGACATTACTGCAATTATTGCAGATGTTAAGAATAGTTTTTTCATAGTGTTTTGTTCCTTCCTATGTTTTCTATTATATCACAAATGGGGGTGGTAAAAAAAGTGGAAAAATAAAAAATGCCCAAACGGGCATTTTTTATTTTCCGAATTTACCACTTCGTGGGAAACCAACGGGGATGGTGTGACCCTGGGATGCACGTTTTGCAACCCATGGACTGATATCATCCAATTTTGTTGTTCCACGACCCGTTGTCCAACCAAAACCGTCCGCCATATTAAAGAACATGGCATCGATTGTATATGTGCGTTCGGCATTATATTTTTGTAATATGACACCCTTGCCCCTGGACATTTCAGGAATTTGATTCGATTCAAATATTAACAATTTATCGTTTGAACCGGACAATGCAACCATATCGCCATCCGCGCGTACACATAATACCGCCGGATTTTTATCATCGACATTCATAATCTGTTTACCATTTTTGGTTTGTGCAACGCAATTTTCACCATTAACAATAAATCCAGTTCCATGTCGCCCGACAACCAAATATTTCGCGTTTGTATCCAATACAAATGCTTTGACTATGTTTTCTTCTGCGCCTATATCCGCCATCATACGCACTGATTCACCAAAACCACGTGCCGATGGCAAATCATTCGCAGATAATGTGAACATTTTCCCACCCGATGCAAACAAATTGATTTTATCAGTTGTTTGTGCATGGAACGCAAATTGCAATTCGTCACCTTCTTTAAATTTCATATCGATATTATTCAAATCCAGGTGTCCCTTGGCTGCACGTATCCAACCCATAGTGGACAAAACAACTGTGATTGGTTCTTTTTCAATAAAATCATCAGCATTAACAGCAATTTCTTCACCAACAGCCGCCCATTGTGTTCTGCGACGACCGATGGCTGTTGTTTTTGCATATTGTTTTTTGATATCATCAAACCATGCATGTAATTGTGCATTTTGGATTTCTTCGCTGTCCAATAATGCCTGTAATTTTTCTTTTTCGCTGCGCAATTCTTTGTCTTCGCGTTTGATTTCCATTTCTTCCAATTTACGCAAACTGCGCAGACGTGTATTCAATATAGATTCAACCTGAATTTCAGTTAATTTGAATTCGTCCATCAAAACTGATTTTGGATCATCTTCATTACGGATGATTTCAATAACACGGTCTAAATTCAAATAAACGACCAATAAACCACCCAATATTTCCAAACGTCTTTCTATATTTCCCAAACGCCATTTTGTGCGACGCAATAAAACGTTTTTCTGGTGCGCAATAAATTCACGCAACACATCACCAATCGGCATAACGCGTGGCGCACCATTTGAATCAACAACATTGAAATTCATATTGAATTTATATTCCAAATCAGTCATCGCAAATAAATGCGCCATCATTTTATCAATTGGAATATTACGGCTTTTTGGTGTGATAATAATACGCACATCCGTTGTAGATTCATCAACAATATCTTCGACCAATGGCAATTTTTTGTTGTCTATTAAATCAGCAATCTGTTCAACCAATTTAGATTTAATTATGCCGTATGGAATTTCAGTAATTACAACCTGTTCCGCACCACGATCCAATTTTTCTACTTCCCATTTTGCACGGATACGAAATGCACCACGACCAGTATCATAATTTTTACAAATTGTTTCAAAATCGTCGATTAAAACACCACCTGTTGGAAAATCAGGTCCAACCAATTTCTTCATTATCTGCTGTGTTGTGGCATCTGGTTTATCAACAACCAAATTCAACGCGTCCATTATTTCAGATACATTATGCGTTGGAATGTTCGTTGCCATACCCACAGCAATTCCCATACCACCATTTGCCAATAAATTTGGAAACGCACCCGGCATAACAGTTGGTTCAACCGTGGTTCCATCAAAATTCGGCATCATATCAACACTGTCTTCATCAATGCCTTCCATAATCAGCATTGCTGCCTGGGTCATTTTTGATTCTGTATAACGGTATGCAGCCTGGGGGTCACCGTCGATATTACCAAAGTTTCCCTGGCCATCTATTAATGGATAACGAACAGAAAAGTCCTGGGCCAAACGAACCATTGCATCATAAACCGAAGAATCGCCGTGTGGGTGATAATGACCCAACACATCCCCAACAACTGTTGCACATTTACGAAACGCCGCAGACGGCGATAATTTTTGACGCAACATAGAATATAAAATGCGACGATGTACCGGTTTTAAACCGTCCCTGACATCAGGTAATGCGCGCGCTACAATCGTAGAAACCGCATAAGACAAATAACGTTCAGACAATGCATCTGATAATTGCTGTCCAGATATATTTTCAACTGTATTTTCGACTTTTCTCATGTTTTCTTTCCGTTTTTATCAGGCAAAGAATAAAACATTTCGAAAAATAAAACAAGTAAAAAACCGCCCAATTGGACGGTTTTTTATTAAATTCTTTGTGATTAGAATCCAAAGACCATACGTTGTTTTGATTGACGTTTCTTTTCGTTACGAACCGCTTCTTCTTTCAAACGTTTACGTTTAGTCGTTGGTTTTTCGTAACGTTGACGTTCTTTCATTTCGCGGTATAAACCTTCTTTTTGTGATTTACGTTTTGCAACACGCAAGGCCTGTTCAACGTTGTTATCACGAACCAAAACTTTAACCATTATGTATTCACCCCCTTTGGCGAATTTGTATCTTTTTTTTGAAAAAGGGGATTTTCATCCCCCTTTGTTATTCTGGTGGAGCTGATCAGGCCTGAGATGACGAGACGGTGATGGTTGCCCAAGAAGATGTCTCTCAAATCTTACCTTTACGGCTTCATTATTCTGGTGGAGCTGATCAGGCTCGAACTGACGACCCCCTGCTTGCAAAGCAGGTGCTCTACCAACTGAGCTACAACCCCAGAACTTTGCATTTAAGGATTGTTCCCTTTTGACAGATCCGCTGCACTGTAAAGCAACTTGCCTCTACCAACTGAGCTACAACCCCAGAACTTTGCGACTTTCTTTTGAAAGCCCACACATTCTATACATTTATTTATCAAAAGTCAAACAAAAAACATACACATAAAATATTTTACTAAAAAACTTGACATATTTATTGTTTTGTCTATAATGACTTGTGAGTAAGGAAAAAACATGGACAGATACAAACAATTCGGTATACCGAGTAATTTTGATGAATTATTACCAGATTTAAAGTCAAAAACTTTAAAGTGGGAAACTGTTTGTTATTCCGGAACAAAGATAAACCAATCTGCAAAAATATCTTATTATGCAACGATATCTACAAATCCTTATGGTGACATCATTTTAAGTCCTGGTCTGGGTACAAATACGGATATAGATCCTTTGATGAAAATGTTAACCTTTTGGGCACTGACACATCGTCACAACGTTATAACACTTAATACATTCCTGGGCGAGTTTAGTGAAAACCCGTCTTTTGAACAGGCACAAATTAATACATACCCAGAATTCGTATCATTACTTGAAAGCAGCATTAAATTCATAGAACCCTATTCCATAGCTTCTAAAAATATACTTATTGGACATTCTGCGGGTGCAACAGGCATTATCGATGCATTAAACAACATAGCAAAAAAAGAAGAAAAAATAAACATCAACTCAGTAATGTTGTTTGCGCCTTGGGCAAGTGAAGAATGGCACGAAACATTCAAAGAACTTGTTTATACTCGTTGTAAATCAAACAATTTTGAAAACCCAAATAAAATATTACCTATTATGAATATCTTTGATGCGGACCTTACCAAAACATCCCGCTATATGTCGATTATGCCAAAATTCTTTAATGATATGGACAATTCTCCTTTTAGGCCAGACCTAATGAACAAATGGAATTCATATATAACAATTATAGCCGGTGAAAAAGATAAAAAAGCCCCAAAGGAAGTACTTGAACAACGTTTTCAAGAATTGGAAAAACAATCAAACAGAAATCTGTTCAAATTCATAGTATTACCAAACGCAAAACATAGTTTTTTACATATTTACGAAAACAATCAATCTGTAATCAGTTTAATAAAATCCCAGCGAAAAAGATTGAGATAAAATTTGACAACTGTCATTACAGATATAAAATAGACCGACAAAGGAAAAAACATGAGCATAAAAACTTTTTATAAACCTGAATTTGAGAGCGTTATCAAAGCTATTTTCAAAAATGGCAAATGGTTTGGTTTAAATAATGCAGAAAAAATAAACGCAGATTCTTCTTTCCGCGAAGTTTTAGATTTAACGTCTTTGGATGTTGCAGAACTGATTGTCGAATTGGAAGAAATGTATAACGTAAACATGGAATGGGCGGATACTAATACAGTAGACAGCATTAACGATGTATATCGTACTTTTGTCCAAAGTATCAACAACATGCGCAAACAAAAAATTACAACACCTGTAAAACAAAGATAATCAAGGATAAAAACAATGTTAACAAAACAACAAATTTTTGAATCAGTAAAAAATATTATTTTCGAAAGAAATCCACATATCAAAAAAGAAACTATTACTGAAAAATCTAAATTATCATGGGATTTAGGTTTAGATAGCCTTGAATTATTAGAAATATTAATGGATTTTGAGAAAGAACACAAAATTAATATCGAAGAAGAACCTGTTTCGCAAATGGAACGCGCAAAAACTTTGGGTGAATATTGCGATGTTATATTCAAAACATTGTGTCCAGATATTGCTAAAATCAAATCAAAAGAAGATGTATTTAAATATGTAAAATCATATTTACTCAATAAATACGAAATCATGAATGCAAATATGAAAGACAATTTCTTTGTTGATTTACATTTTCAAGACACTGATCGCAGCGATATTATTAAATGGGCCGAAGCTACATTTAATATTAAATTACCACGTACATACTTTTTAAATCTGGATGATTTTTGTGAAAACGTTTTAAAATGTTTACCAAAACAAGAAGTTGTAAAACAACCAAAAAATAAATTCCAAATTATGGTTACAAAAACAAAACAACTTGTAAAATAAGAAACGCCCAAACGGGCGTTTTTTTTAATTCTTTTTTACATGCACATCCATTTGTGGAAATGGAAAGTTTAATTTATTCTTTGGAAATTCTTTATATATCGTTTCCAAAACATCTGCTTTTGTTGGCAATAAATCTTCAAATTTTGTCCAATAGCGTACATTTATTGTGACAGCACTGTCATCAAGCGAAGACAAGAAAACCTCTGGCATTGGATCTTTTAAAACACGTTTGTCTTTTTTCAATATCTTCAAAGCCAATTCGCGCGCATGTTCTACATCATCACCATATGATATTGCAACACTTAAATCTGTTCTGCGTTTTTCACCCATTGTTAAATTAGTTATCACACCATTTGCCAACGCACCATTTGGCAAAAATAAAACCTGGTTATCAAAAGTATTTATTTGCGTTGTGAATATCATTATCTTTTTCACAACACCAACATCACCATTTGCTGTAGTAATCGCATCACCTACACGAAAAGGTTTAAACAATAAAATCACAATTCCGCCCGCTACATTTTGCAACATTCCGGATAATGCCATACCAATGGCTAATGATGCAGCACCAAGAACAGCCACAATAGACGTCATTTGCACACCAAGTGTCGTCAAAATTATGATAAAAACAAACACTTTCATTGTGATGCTTAAAAACGACAAAGTGAACGTAGCAAGCGATGGTTCTACTTTGTGTAATTTCATACCAAAACTGATAGAAGCAATAACTTTTTTTACAACCCAAAAACCAACAACCCATATTGCAATTGCCGCCAACAATTTCATTCCAAAATCCGCGACAATTTGTCCTAATGTCACAACTAATGAATCCAATGTAATATTTTGCATTTTTAATCCTTTCTTTACGATGGAAAATCTTAGCAAAAAAGCGAACAAAATCGCAAGAAATTTTTATTCAATATATTGACAATATTGTTTTTTGTATTATCATATACTAGTAAAAATTACAACAGAGGTGCAAAAATGTACACACAAGAACAAATTCAAAAAACAATCAAACAAATCATATATTCTTTATTTCCAGATCGTTCTTTTGTAAATATAGAATACGAAACAAACATGGTTACAGAACTGCAACTAGACAGCCTTGATATTGTTGAAATTGTTTGCGATTTTGAAAAAAGATTTGGGCTGGTCGTATCAGATTTAGATACAGATAAATTACTGGAAAACACATGGTCATTCGGTGCTTTTTGTGACATATTACAAAAATATACCAAAAATCTAAAATATACCGAAATACCGACACAAAAAACAGCAGCCCCTGTCAAACCCAAAAATACATTTGTTTTTAAAATGAAAGAAATGTTTACAAGAAAAAGATAAATTAAAAAACACCCGCAACTGCGGGTGTTTTTTTTATTGTATCAATAATTCTTTGCCGTGAACATCAACATTGACTGTTGAACCTTCACCAACCGCGCCTGATAAAATCAAATCTGCAATTTTATCTTCGACAGCAGTTGTGATTAAACGTTTCAATGGACGCGCACCAAATACTGCATCGTATCCGTTATCTGCCAACCATTGAATTGCTTTATCTGTCACACGCAAAGACATTTGACGTTCAGATAAACGTTTTTCAAGAATCTTTAATTGAATCTTTACGATATCGCCCATCACATCTTTGCCCAGTGCATTAAAGAATACAATTTCATCTATTCTGTTTATAAATTCAGGTCTAAATTGTTTCTTTACTGTGTCCATGCTTGGCAAATTACTTGTCATGATGATAATGGTGTTCGTAAAGTTAACTATACGTCCCTGACCATCTGTTAAACGCCCATCATCCAGTATTTGTAAAAAGACATTGAACACATCAGGATTTGCTTTTTCAATTTCATCAAACAACAATACCTGATATGGACGACGACGCACAGATTCTGTTAATTCGCCACCCTGTTCATATCCCACATATCCCGGAGGTGCACCAATCAAACGTGCAACCGAATGTGGTTCCATATATTCGCTCATATCTATTCTTGTCATTGCAGTATCATCATTAAACAGATATTCAGCTAATGCTTTTGCGACCTCTGTTTTACCAACCCCAGTTGGTCCCAAGAACATAAACGAACCCGATGGTCTGCGTGGATCCGACAACCCGGCACGCGAACGACGTATCGCACGTGCAACGACAGACAATGCATAATCTTGACCGACAACACGTTTACGCAATTCATCTTCGATATTTAATAATTTAGATTGTTCTTCAACAGACAATCTGTCTGCTGGAACGCCGGTCCATTTTGAAACAACTGCAGCAATATGTTCTGGCAATACAGTTTTATATTCCTTAGATTCACTGTTTTGTTTTTTAATTTCTTCTTCTAATTCTGGAATCTTGCCGTATTGTAATGCAGATGCTTTTTCATAATCACCGTTTCGCATTGCAATAGCAACCTCGGCACGCGCAGCATCTAACGCAGCCATCGCATCTGATAAACCTTTCATTTTCTTTTGTTCATCATGCCATTTTGCAGTCATTTCATTAGATTCTGTCTGCATTTTTGCAATCAAAGATTCCAAATCTTTCAAACGTTTTTTAGATTCTTCATCTTTTTCTTTCTTTAATGCCTGTTGTTCAATTTTCAATTGCATTAAATGACGATCTAATTCATCCAACTTTTCGGGTTTAGATGCAATTTCAATACGAACACGCGCTGCTGCTTCATCTATTAAATCAATCGCTTTATCTGGCAAAAATCTGTCTGTGATATAACGATTTGATAATTTAACCGCAGCAACCAATGCAGCATCTGCAATACGAACACCATGATGGCCTTCGTATTTATCTTTCAACCCACGCAAAATTGAAATTGTATCATCAACAGTCGGTTCATCTACATATACAGGTTGAAAACGACGTGCCAGCGCAGGATCTTTTTCGATATATTGACGATATTCATCCAATGTAGTTGCACCAACACAATGCAATTCACCACGTGCCAACATTGGTTTTAATAAATTACCTGCATCCATACTGCCTTCGCCTTTGCCGGCACCAACCATAGTATGTAATTCATCTATGAATAAAATTATTTCACCATTGGCATCTTTGACCGCTTTCAATATCGCTTTAAGGCGCCCTTCAAATTGGCCGCGGAACATTGCTCCCGCCATCAACGCACCCATATCAAGTGATAATAATTTTTTATTCAAAAGATTTTCAGGCATATCACCGGAAACAATACGTTGTGCCAAACCTTCAACTATCGCGGTTTTACCAACACCCGGATTACCAATTAACACAGGGTTATTTTTAGTACGACGTGATAATACCTGGATAGTACGACGTATTTCGTCTTCACGCCCAATAACTGGGTCTAATTTACCATCAGCCGCCAATTTAGTAAAATCGGTGGTATATTTTTCTATCGCCTGTTGCGGTGTTTCTTGAACTTCATCTGGATTCATCGAATTACCTCTTGTTTTATTTCAGTATCTATATAGTTGCATATTTACAAAATTCAAGCCATCGGACAAAAAACCCAGATAAAAAATTTCCATAATATTATTGCCTGTTTTTAATTTTTAATATAAAATTCCCAACGACAAAAAAGGTGTTAATATGAATTTTTCACAACAAGATATTGAACAAATAAAAAATCATGGTTTAGATTTAGATGAAGTAAATAACCAAATTGAAAAATTTAAATCTTGTTTTCCATACGTGAATATTGTAAAGCCTGCAACAACAAATGACGGCGTTATTGAATGCGATGAAACCAATTGTGAAAAATATATAAAAAAATATGATGAATATGCCAAATCACATAATATCTTAAAATTTGTTCCTGCATCTGGTGCGGCAACACGTATGTTCAAAGATTTATTTGATTTTGTATCTTCCGGGACACAAAACAAAACATCCCAACAAACCATATCCAACATTGAAAAATTTGCTTTTTATGATGAATTAAAAACACATATTGATAAAAATTCATCGGATATAAATATCATAGAAAACATTTTGACAGACATCGGGTTAAATTATGGCAACAAACCAAAAGGATTGGTTAAATTCCATAAATACGAATCTGGCGCAAAAACACCAGTCGAAGAACATTTAACCGAAGGTGCCGAATACGCTGCATCCAACAGCAGCGTAAATATACATTTTACGATTTCACCAGAACATAAACAGGGTTTTATATCTTTGCTGAACCGTGTTGTTCCTGAATATGAATCAAAATATGGATTAAAATACAATATCACATTATCCGAACAAAAAAATTCAACAGATACCATCGCTGTCAATATGGATAACACACCATTCAGAAATGCCGACGGTTCGCTTTTATTCCGTCCGTCTGGACATGGTGCTTTGATTGCAAACCTGAATGATTTAGATTCAGATTTAATATTCATAAAAAATATTGATAATGTGACGATTGAATCTTTGCGTGGTGACACAATCAAATATAAAAAAGTATTGGCGGGCATATTGGTTGATTTGCAAGAACAAATATTTGATTTGTTAAAAAACGACAATCAAGATATCGACACATTACACAAATTCATAACAACAAAATTGAATATTAAACTGGATAACAAATTAAGCATTGATGAATATAAAAAATTATTAAACCGCCCATTGCGCGTATGCGGGGTTGTAAAAAACACAGGCGCACCCGGCGGTGGTCCATTCTGGGTTATGAATTTGGACGGAAAATGCACATTACAAATCGTTGAATCCAGCCAAATCGCACCAGATTCAAAACACATTATGAATGAAAGCGAATATTTCAATCCTGTAGATTTGGTATGCGCGACAAAAGATTTCAATGGCAATAAATTCAATTTAAATGAATATATTGATGAAAACACCGGTTTTATATCTGAAAAATCAAAGAACGGCATTCCATTACGTGCGATGGAAAGACCGGGCCTTTGGAACGGCGCAATGGCGAATTGGAATACGGTTTTAGTGGCTGTTCCTGGCACAACTTTCACACCTGTAAAGGTTGTCACAGATTTATTAAATCCGGCCCATCAAACAAAAATGTCATAAAAACAAAAACATTACTTGACTTTTTGTAAATTATATTATAAATTATTGCCCAGTAATTAAAGGATTTAAGATGCCACGTGTATGTAAAGTAACTGGAAAAAAGACAATGGTTGGAATGAACGTATCGCATTCTATGCGTCATACAAAACGTACATTCTTGCCAAATTTACAAAAATTATCATTCCACAGTGATATTTTGGGTCGCGATTTTAGCTTGCGTATTTCAACAGCTGGATTGCGTACATTAACAAAACATGGTGGATTGGATGCCTATGTAATGGCAAAACCTATTTCTCGCTTAACACCTGAAATGGCCGAAATCAAAAAAGCCATTGAAAAAAAGAACGGTAAAGTTGCAGCACCTGCAAAAAAACCTGTTCACAAACCAAACCGCAGTGCACGTTTGGTAAAAAAGGTAGAAGCAAAGAAATCAGCGGCAAAAGCAAAATAATTGCATGCTGACTGCGTTCTGGCTCTGTGGCGGAACTGGTAGACGCGCTTGACTCAAAATCAAGTTCTGCAAGGAGTATCGGTTCGATTCCGATCAGAGCCACCAGAAATAAATAATTGTCCCCATAGTGGGACAATTTTTATTTATGCTTGGATATGTAGAATCGAACCGCAGGTTCGCTCGGCTAAAAGCCTGCGCGGCATTCGTTAGCACTCAAACTTCGCTTATCCTCGTTTTCGCTTACTCATAGTCGGCACGATAGTTGGCGAAAACAAGTGTCAACGCAGTTTGAGCCTTACGTGTGCGAAAGGTGTCCGCCACGATGAAATCGTGGTGGAATTCCATTCCGATCAGAGCCACCAGAAATAAAGAATTGTCCCCATAGTGGGACAATTTTTATTTTAAAAATATTTTAATAAAAAACTTGACAATTATTTTTTTTGTATTATATTGTGTTTATAAAACTTAACAAAGGAGACAAAATATGGATAACATAAAACAAATGACTTTGAACGATTTAGTTAAAGCATGCACAGATATAGTCAAAAATAAAAATAATAATTTAGATTATTATGCAGCTGATAAAAACACTATACGAGTATTTAAAGATAACAAAAGCATTTTTAAAATATGTCGCTCAATAGAATCTGAATATTTGACTATTAATATTAAAGAAGGCGATTGTTACGAATTGGTAATAACAATCCCTAACACTAAAGAACAAGCATATTATATCATCAGAGAAAAACAAGAAGCATACAAGGCTATAAAAAGGTTATTTGATTTATGTCAAAATAACAACAAAATTATGAAAAAAGCAATAGCAGCAAAATCTCAAAAACAACAAATATTAAATAAAATGGTAGAAATGTTAAGATCTATGTAAAAAAACACCCAAACGGGTGTTTTTTTATTTATGATTGACAACAAGATGTCCAATATTATAATGCCGTTAACATAAAAAGGTGTTCGTATGTTATTTTTTAAGAAAAAAGAACAACAAGCAAAAGCAAAAAGTGTCTCCGAAGCAATCAATATGTGTTTTCGTACAATTGAAAACTATGATGAACTGACATTTGAAAAATGGGGCCGCAGTGGTGAAGAAGAGCGCGCCATTGTCAAATACAAAGACAAAGAAATATTCAGGATTACACGACACCAAAGATACCATCGCCCTACTCATTATAGTATACACGGATTTGGTATATCTGAATACATCACTTCTGAAGATTCAAACGTAGATTACGAATTAGATAAAATAAATTCTTTGTTCAAGTTATGCGAATCAAAAAGATGGGATCGCCATTATAGAAAGTCACAAACAACAAAACAATCATGGTTTATGAAAATTATTGAAAGAATCAGATCATAAAAAAACACCGCCCATTTGGGCGGATTTTTATTTCTCGCTTAATTATTGTTTCATCGCTTTTTTAGCTGCTTTCATTTCTGCCTTGGCGTTTCTTTTTGAAATTTTCCTTAAATACCTATTTATAACATGATTCAAATCATCTATTTTACTATATATGCAATCATGATCATTGAAATCCGCTTCCCTTACATTTTCAAATGTTATATCATAATATTTTTCTGTACTGGAAAAGACAACATCTGCCTCTGTTCCATAACAAGACAAATGTGCATAAACTCTATTATCTTCAACATCTAATACATGCCAATCACGCTTAATCATTGCCGTTCGTATAGCACCTTGTACCTGTTCTGCACTCATACAGCAATCTACAGGTTCTCTGTACGGTATTGGTTGCCAATCAGTTGCATGTTTTTCACCATTGAAACACCCAGAAACACACAAACCAACTAACAATAAAAATATTCTTTTCATTTTTTTCCTTTATGAATTTCTCCAAATTACACTTTCGAATAAACTTTCTATGTTTTGTTTTAATTCTTCATCATTAAAAAATTGCTCACGCTGTGCTGGTGTTGTTTGTGCGGCCTCATCTTCGTGATATGGCGTATATTTTTGCACTGCAAAATTTTTAACCCCCATATTTGATGCAATTTTTGCAATTTCCAAAAGGTCTTGTTTGCTGACATAACGTGGATCACATGTTGTGCGCACTTCCAATCCACGTCCTGTGGACACCCAATATTTCAAAGATTCAATCATACGATCATATGCAATATCGATTTTTGTTAAATCTTTATAATGTTCTTTGGTTGCTTTGAAATCAAGACCAACCCAGTCAACAATATCAACTGCTTTCCTTAATAAATCAGGATAAAAACCGTTGGTATGCAAACCGATTGAAAAGCCAAGTTCTTTCACTCGTTTCATATATTCGATTGTTGTGTCGGCCTGCATTAACGCTTCACCACCGGAAAAAACAATACCTTCCAACTTTCCAACGCGTGCGCGCAACCAATCAAAGACTTTGGTTGGATCGTATTCGCCCTCTTCCACAGCAATCAGATGCGAATTCGAACAATATTCGCATTGTAATGGACAACCCTTAAGAAATAATACAGCGGCCAGTTTCCCAGGATAATCAATTGTCGTAAAGGAAACCAAGCCGCCGATTTGTAATTCTTTCATTGAAATTTGACCCTAGGCGGCTTTTTTCATCAGTTCCTGATGACGAGCACCAGCAGACAATGAATTTGCTTCTGTGAATGTTTTTCTTTCACAAAATTCAGCATATTTACCGATATTAAAGTTTCTTACTGGTCTGATATATCCCATTGAACGTGAAAATGTTTCGCATGGTGTTCTTTTTGTTTCCATTGTTGTTCTCCTTCCTTTTTTTTATTTTATTCTTTGTGGTCACCACATTCACAGTGGCAATCGTTATTGTTTGCCGCGATTTCTGCATCACATTTTGGACAGAATTCATGGCGACCTGGCAAATAGCCGTGTTTCGGACAGATTGAAAATGTTGGTGTCAATGTCATATATGGCACTTTGTAATTTTCAAATATTGTACGAACGATTTTTTGCGCTGCTTCGCCAGATGAAACTGGTTCACCCATGTACAAGTGCAACATTGTTCCACCTGTATATTTGCGTTGTAATTCTTCCTGGTGTTCCAATGCGACAAATGGGTCATCAGTGAAATACACAGGCAATTGAGTAGAATTTGTATAATATGGCGCATCTGCAGTTCCAGCAGTCAAGATATCTGGGAATTCCTTTTTATCTGTTTTTGCAAAACGATATGCACAACCTTCTGCTGGGGTTGCTTCCAAATTATACAGGTTTCCGGTTGTTTCCTGGTAATCGGCCAAATTAGTACGGATGAAATCCATAACTTCCAATACCAAATTTTTACCAAAAACTGTTGCGATATTATCGGTTCCATTTGTGAAATTCATTACCATTTCATTAGCCCCGTTAACACCGATTGTTGAAAAGTGGTGATTCCAATTTCCCAAATAACGTTTAGTAAACGGATACAAACCACGTTCCAAATTCTTTGAAATAATTTTACGTTTGATTTCCAATGAATCGCGTGCCAAATCAAGTAAATATTTCAATTCACGTAATAAACCTTCGCGGTCACCTTTGTGTTTATAGCCAAGACGTGCCAAATTGATAGTGACAACACCAATAGAACCTGTTTTTTCAGCAGATCCAAATAATCCACCGCCACGTTTTAATAATTCACGAACGTCAAGGCGCAAACGACAACACATAGAACGCACGTCTGTTGGATTCAAATCAGAATTCAAGAAATTCTGGAAATTTGGAATACCATATTTAGCAGCCAAATCAAACAGAGGTTTAACATTTGGGTGATCCCATGGGAAATCATCTGTGATATTATATGTTGGAATTGGGAATGTAAATGGACGACCCAATGCATCACCTTCGGTCATAACTTCTATAAACGCTTTGTTAATCATGTCCATTTCAGGTTGCAAATCGCCATATGTGAAATCCACCATCTTTTTGCCAACAAATGGACGCTGTTCACGCAAATCTTTTGGACACGTCCAATCAAATGTGAAGTTAATAAATGGTGTTTGAGTTCCCCAACGACATGGTACAGAACAATTAAATACCAATGTCTGCATAGCATTTTTAACATCTGCGTATGATAATTTATCCAAACGAACATATGGTGCAAGATATGTATCAACAGACGAAAATGCCTGGGCCCCAGCAAATTCATTTTGCAAAGTTCCCAAGAAATTCACCATGTGAGAAACCGCAGTTGCCATATGTTTAGCAGGTTCACATTGTAAATATCCTGGCACGCCATTGAATCCTTCGTATAACAATTCACGCAACGACCAACCGGCACAATAACCAGTTAACCATCCCAAATCATGAATGTGGAAAGATGCCGATTTGTGCGCTTCTGCAATTTCTTTTGGATAAATACTTAACCAATATTCAGCCGTCATACGTTCAGACGAACGCAAAATCAAACCACCGATAGAATAACCAATATTTGCATTTTCTTTAACGCGCCAATCTGCTTCAGATACATAATCACCGATAACAGATACAGCATCGACTAATGCGCCACGTGTTTCAGCACGTTTTTGACGATAAACAATATAGCTTTCTGCTGTTTTATACGCATGCGCGTCCATTAATGTTTGAATAACAATATCTTGAATATTTTCAACATCAGGTATTTCGTTAGTATATTTTTTATCCAATCTTTTTAAAACATCCTGGGTAATTTTAACAATATCAGCATCTGATATTTCACCGGTCACTGCCACAGCCGCTTTGATAGCATCAAAAATCTTTTTTGCATCAAACGGAACAACTTCACCAGAACGTTTTTTAATGGAAGTCAACCCACATGTCAGTGTCGACATAACCTGAATTTTAACTTCGTTTGCGTCACCCGCCATATTTTTCCCCTTCTTTTTGACAAAAAATACTATATATAGTGTCTTTTGTGTTCCTTTTAACACAATATACAGTATTTTGATCAAATTCTCATTATTAAAAAAATTTTTTTTTTATTTTTTTCACTTGCTTTTTTCAGATGGCGGATATCTGCACCATTGCGCTGATTTTTTATCGTCCGATTCGTATGATTTTTTACACAAAATGTCTTTTTGTGTCCATTTTTTGTAAAAAAAGCATAAAAAAACGATTCGAATCGTAAAAAAAATCAAAATATAGATGATTTTTTGACGATTCGAATCAAGATATAGATTTTAATCGTATATCACATTGAATAAAGGCAATTTTATTTTTATAACCCCACAGAATGCCTGCAAAGTTGTGCAAAAATCGGTTTATTCAACCCCAAAATATGGATTATTTCGCCTGGTTTTTTGTCAATTGTTATATTTTGTTGGGAAATTATTCCGCTTTTTATTGTTTTTACGGTTGCACTGGGCAATTCATGTCGCCCAATACACGATGATAAATATACGAAACATTCATCATTTTCGCCCAAATAATCCAAAGCCAACCGACGCGCATAAAAGTTTAGTGTCAAATCTGCTTTGCTGGCATCTTTTGTCCATGGGGAACCACCGCCGATTGGGGCCGCAGTGGAATAGAAATCACATGCTAATTTACGTCCTGTGATACCACAATCAGCAACAGAACCATGAAAAGTATATCTGCCGGTACCATTTATTATAATATTTTTTGGTATTTCGCCCAATGTTTGAACAACGAATTTATGCAATGATATTTCGCGCAACATTGGAACTGCAACGATTGCGGTTTCTATATTTCCATTATCATCCAACGTGATTTGTGTTTTGATATCTAATCCCAATCCTAAATTCACATCAGATTTAGCCAGATTATAAATTTCAGCATTTAATTTACGTGCCAAATATAATTCGCGGTTGATATTTTCATCACCAGTACATGCATATCCAACAAAAACGCCCTGATCGCCCCAACCGTTTTGTTCAACACCACGATTTATATCAGGCGATTGTTTAGTTATCAAATGTATTATATTCAAATTATCTGGGTTAATTGCGCAATTCCCCCATTGTTTTGAATATTCATCTGTATAACCAATTTCATATAAAGCATCTTTGACCCAACGATTTATATCGGTAATGTTTGCTGTTGTTGATATTTCACCCCCCAAGACGACAGTATTGCCCTTTATCATTACTTCCAATGCGTAACGAACGTTTGGATCAATTGTGATTATTTTATCAAGAATATATGAAGAAATAAAATCAGATGTTTTATCTGGGTGTCCAAGCGACACCGCTTCGGCTGTATGTTTCATAAAAAACTCCTTTTTTAGTCCGTTTAATGTGGGACAAGTCAGGTTAAATCCACATTGAAATCAAATTATTTTGATTTCGGATATATTATACATCTGGAAAAATAAAAAACAAATAAAAAAATGGGATGATGGGACGACCCAAACAAAAGAATCGATTCTGCGAAAGCCACCATCCCATTGCTATTCTCTCTCTTCTCTGCTTTCGCATATTTTCATTTTATCATAAAAAAAAACAATTTGCAAAAAAGAAATGCCCGTTCGGGCATTTGCAAAAATAAAGTATAAAAATTAATCACGACGACGATTATTATATTCACATGTTGGTTTATCACCGAAAATCCATATAAACAACCAAATCAATGCTGCAACACCGATAATGGCATAAACGATACGTGATAAAATTGACATTTGGCCAAAAAGCCAAGCGACCAAATCGAATTTGAAAAATCCGACCAATCCCCAGTTTAATGCACCAATCAATGACAAAGGTTTCAAAACATAATGTGTAAATGCACCCATTTTTTTCTCCTGTGGTTTTAATATGTGTTTATTTGTCCTTAGACACATATATTATATTCTAAAATTCATTTATATTCCGCAGGAACGAATTCATGTATTAACAAAAAAAA
>OMQP01000018.1 GCA_900313285.1 uncultured Pseudomonadota bacterium | reverse complement strand
TTTTATGTTTCACAAATAAATCAAAGGTTTTTTTATGGCTAAAAAACTAGATGAAGCAACAAGATTATTGATTGATTCTTTACCAGAAAGTTTGAAAGAATTGGCGCTTGTTTCAAGTGAAGACGGCTATCTGTCTCAAATGGATTTTGATGCAGCAATAACAGCAGATGAAGTCCCTGATGAAGAAAAAGAAGAAGTGCTTGAATTTTTTAAACAAGATTTAGGTCTTGAAATTCTCGAAACAGACGGAAATAGATTCGCACGTGATATGGAAAAATATTACGAAGAAGACGACGAAGATTATAATCGTGATAAAACCCGCGATTTATTGAATGCTGATGCAGAACAGGTTGATGTCAATGAAGACGATTATGAACATTATGCGAAACAATTGGAACGCAGTTCAACTGGTAATTTGGTTTTGGGTGTTCAAGATTCTGTTCAATCTTATCTTAAACAAATTGGTACAGTTCAATTATTGACCGCTGCAGGTGAAATTGCTATCGCACAACGTATAGAAGCAGCTTCTCGTTTGATGGTTTATGGACTTTGTGAAAGCCCTATGACAATTCAAGCAATGCTTGATTGGTATCAACAATTATTAAATGGTGATATTCGCCTTCGTCATATTGTCAATTTGGAAGTTATGTATTCCAGTGAATCCGAACAAAAATCTTTGGCTGCATTGGCGGACACTTTAAAATCTAAAGGTGTGGACCAGGTTGACGATTTAAACGATGAAGATCTTGATGCGTTAGAAGATTCTGTGTCCGAAGATGAAGACGATGAAGATTTAGACGACGAAGACGAAGAAGGCAAAAAAGAAGATTCTGGTCGCAGTTCGTCTGGTGTACCAATTCCTGTAATGGAAGATGCTTTGATGCCTATGATTACAGAATTGTTCTCTAAAATAAAACGAATTTTCTCTGGTATGCAGAAATTGCAAGCAAAGCGTTTGGAAAATTTGTTAACATCATCTAAGCCAGATGAAGCATTAGAAAAAAAATATACAAAATCACGTTTGGAATTGTTTGAATATGTCGGAAAAATTCGTCTTAACGATGACAGAATTGCCGAAATTATGGAAAAATTAACACAACGCGACCAATTGCTGATGGGATTGGAAGGCAAAATGTTGCGTCTTGCACTTGCTTGCAAGGTTAAACGTGAAGATTTCTTGGCTGAATATACTGGAAACGAATTAAATCGTAATTGGGTTAAGAAATTAGCCAAAAATAAAAGTACAGCATGGCAGAACTTTGCTATAAAACATAAAGAGGATGTTTTAAAAATCCAGGAAGATATTACTGCAATAGCTAAAGAAACGGGCCAACCAACATCAGAATATAAAAAAGTAGTTGAATTGGTGCGTCGTGGACAAAGCGAAGCTGCACGTGCAAAGCGTGAAATGATAGAAGCCAATCTGCGTCTGGTTATTAAATTTGCTAAGAAATCTAGCAATCGTGGTCTGGGGCTTGATTTCTCTGATTTGGTTCAAGATGGTAATATTGGCTTGATGAAAGCAGTTGATAAATTTGATTATCGTTTGGGTAATAAATTTTCTACTTATGCTACAAACTGGATACAACAGGGTATTTCACGTAGTATTGCAGACCAGGCACGTACAATTCGTATACCTGTGCACATGATAGATAATATCCATAAAATTCAACGCGCATCGCGTCAGTTTATGCATAAATATGGTCGTCAACCAACTGCTGAAGAATTATCAAAGATTATTTATTTGCCAGTAGATAAGATTCACAAGGCGATGAAGGTCAATCTTAAACCTATGTCTTTGGAAGCGCCAGTTGGCAGCGAAGACGACAGTTCTCGTATTGAAATCATTGCTGACGAAACAGCTAAAAATCCATTTACATCGGCTGCACAAAAGAATTTGCGTAAAATCGTTACACAAATTTTGTCAGAATTGGATCCAAAAGAAGAAACTGTTTTACGTCAACGTTTTGGTATGTCTACTAACAAAACCAGCACATTAGAAGAAGTTGGTGAATATATCGGTGTGACACGTGAACGTATCCGTCAGATTGAACAAAAGGCATTAAATAAGTTGAAACATCCAACACGTGCACGTAAATTGCGCAGTTTCTTGGAAGATTAACAACATTGCCCGCACTGCGGGCTTTTTATGCGTGGTATTATGAAAAAGAAAACGGTGTTATTTTGTACAGGGTTGTCAGGCAGTGGAAAATCATATTTTATTAAAAATGTTTTGCCACAGGGTGCTTTTTACAATCTTAAATCCGCCACGACGCGTCCTATGCGTGATGGAGAACAAGACGGTCGTGAATATTATTTTCGTGACGAACCTTATTTTGACACTGAAAGATTTGCTACAAAATTATTTGTAAACGAACAGTTTTGGAAACCTGGCATGCCAAAGTGGTTATACGGAGTCCCTGAATTTGAAATATATGATCACATAGGTACTAATTTTACATATGATGTAATTCAACCTAGATATGTTCGTCAAATGATAGATTGGTTTCGTATGCATAAATTGGGTAAAAAATATGAATTTCGTATTTTGTGGTTTACACCACCAATTGATAATTTCGAAATTGCAAAAAAACGTCAAAATATGCCAAATGATTTAGATGTGCGTCGTGCAAACACATGCAATATATCTGATTTTCGTGCTGCAAAATTATATCCAGATCATATTGTTACATGTAACCCGTATATGCTATCTTTTGACGATGAATTACGCGTTTTCTTGCATTCATTGAATCAACATACTAATTAAATAAAAAACAGCTGACGTTTTTATGATATTTTATGGATCGTATTATATATGATACCTAAATCCGTTTTTAACAGGGCCGATTTTACTTTGTCAGCATCGTTTGTTTGATCTGCACCGTTTAATATCTTTTCAAAATTGCGGATAAATTGGGTTGCCTGAGAATTAAATACTTTATCAGATTTTAATAAATCGCGAATTTGCTTTTTATCTGTGGCGTTAAACATTTTTACCAGCCATTTTGCAAATATTTTATTGTCGCCATCATTATATTTTTTCCAAACTATATCTGGAATTTGTGCGCCTGATGCGCGTGTTAAATCAACAGATTGTTCGTATAATTTTTCAAATAATTTCTCTGTATTTGACATAAAATCTTTTGTGCTGATTGGTTTAAAAGATGTGCCTGGTGCAACTTTTATTGCGTCCATCGGTGCAGATGCGCGAGCAACCATCATTTGTTTGTTTAAACTTTGCATTGCATCAACAGCTTTGGCATAATCTGACATTAACTCTATCATTTGTTGACGTGATTCCCCAGCTAAAGATCCTAATTGGTTTGATGATGTATTTATATTATCTAAAGATTCTGCGATAGTTGTTTTCATAATATTTATCTTTTCAACCAAATTGTTCACAATCTGATTAAGATTTTCGCTCATGTCACGTGAACCAGATGCCAAATCGGGCAGGGCTGCATAATATTTTTCAATCAATTCAGATAATGGTTTTAATTGTTCTGTGGTTTCAGTAGACATTTTAATCAGGTTTTCAGATTGCCCTGATAATTGAGTGTGTGCTTTGTTCATTTCAATCAAAGTTTCGCGTACACCAATCCCCATACTTTTCACAGAATTTGCAAATTCTGTGGCTGCAGTTTTAGTATTTTCAAGAGTTGTGTTTGCAACCCCGGAAACATCCTGTAATTCTTTGACAACACTGGTTGAAAAGTCGTGTATTTCCGTATCAAATTTGTTGGTTAATCCAGACAATTCATTGGCGATTTCACGTACGGATTGCGTTGTGTCCGTTGTAGAATTGCTCAATGTATCTATTGCACTTTGTAATTCGCGTGATTGTTTTTTTATAGATGTTTCAGCAAGACGTATGTTTGCTGCAACAACATTTGCCGTAGATGTCATTGTGTCAACCTGACGAGTTAATTCCTTGCCAGCACGTTTTGTGAATTCAGAAAGTTTTGTTAAATAATCGCTTAATAATTTATCATTTTGATGCATTTGCTCATCGTATTGAGTGGATGCTTTTGTAACATTGTCAAATCCATTTGTGACGCTTTCGCTGATATTTGTTAATTGTTGTTCTAATTCTTTTGTCGATGCTGTCAAAGCATTCATGTTTTCGGTATTAGCTGTGAAATTAGCATGTAATTGTTCAGAAATATCTTTTTCTGTTTCAATGCATTGATTAATTTGTTCTTGGATTTGTGTGGCGTGCTCTGTGGTTGTTGCACTTGTATCATTTATTTTATTTAATAAACTTTCAACAGTGGCAGAAAAATTGTCCGTAGTATATTTAACTTCGTTCCAGCCATTAGAAGAAACAATTTTATCTAGCCCATCAACTGTATTTTCTAATCTTTGGGACATGTTTGCAATTTTTTTGGTTGCGTCATCAGCAGTTTCAAGCAGTTTGTTATTTTGTTCGCATAAAACGTTTTTTATTTGTTCAGTATGAATAATTTGTTCGTTTAATGCTTCTGCCATTGTTTTAAAATTATTATCTATCTTTGTAATTTCGTCTTTGAATAATGTTTGCAGAACGCGGGTGGCATCTTTGATTTTTGTTTGTTCAGGATGCGTCATAATTTCTAGCAAAGAATGCATAACACGTTGAGATTTGCGTGAAATAAAGAATAAACAAATCAGGTTTATAAACAACAGAAAACCTAGTGACAAAGCAATAATCAACAGCGTTTGATTCATAATTTCTTTCTCCTAAAATATCATCCTTGAACTCTAAGGAAATTTATACTAAAATCTTTCAAAGAAAGCAAGAGTATAAATGAAAGAAAAACCAAATTTTTCATCAGATCAAATCAAAGCTTCGAATCCTTCGGAAAACATATGGGTTCAGGCCAATGCCGGAACCGGAAAAACCAAGGCTTTAATTCAGCGACTTTTGCGAATTTTGTTTCGTTCTAACCTGTATGGCGAATTGAATAATACAGGAATACTTTGTTTAACATATACAAATGCTGCAGCTGGCGAAATGCGTAATCGTATTTTGTCTGGTTTGCGCGAATGGTCTATGGCAAACGATGACGATTTAAAAGAATTGCTAGAATTCGTCGTTGAAAAAACACCTGTGACTAAAAATGATTTGGATTTGGCACGCAAAGTGTTTTTTGTATACATAGACAATCCTGACATATTAAAAATTAAAACAATACATAGCTTTTGTGAAGAAATATTGCACCGTTTTCCATTGGAAGCAGGGCTTTCGCCAACATGGTCTTTAGTGTCTGGCTCCGCGCAAACTGTTTTATTGGATGAAGCTTTTAATCGTATGATTCAACAATCGTTCAATAAGGACAGCGATTCTGCTAAAACTTTGGATGCTTTTTATAAGATAATTGATATTAAATCTGAATATTTTCTTGAAGATTTACGTGAATTATTATTGGGACGATACAGATATTTCTTTCAGGTTAATAATGTGGACGAATATCGTAAATATTTTATTGAAACAACGCGAAAAATTTTAAATATTGAACAAGAACAAGATATAGATTTTAAACCGAAATATTTAACAAAGATTATCGATTTTGCTAAAGATGTCGAAAAATCATCAAAAAAGCCGGCACAATACATACAAAAAATTATAGTTTTAACTCAACAGTATATTGAAAATACTATAAATTTTGAAAAATATGCAACTGCGTATCTTACCAAAGATAATATGATTATAAACAATGTTTTGAAACAAGAGTTTTTGGTTGATGAAGCCCAGCGTGTTTATAAGATTAAGCAATATTTGCTGAATAAAGCGATTTTTGAAAACACTCTTGCGTTGTTTGATTTATCTATGGAGTTTGCATCTGTTTACAGACAAATAAAACAAGAGTATAATTTACTAGATTTTGAAGATTTGATTCTTTATACACAAAAACTATTTGAAAAGCCCGATGTTATGGGGTGGGTTTTATCTCAGTTGGATGTTTCTTTGTCGCATATTCTTGTGGATGAAGCTCAGGATACCAGCCCACAACAATGGAATATATTGCGTAATTTAGCAGGTGATTTCTTTGCAAATGGCGATGATGCGAATAATCGTTCTTTATTTGTTGTTGGCGATACAAAACAATCTATATACGGTTTTCAAAATGCTGATCCGGATGCATTTGCAGCAAGTCGAGTCGCTATTGCAGAGCAGATACAAAACAACTACAGAACAATTCAAGAAGTGTCTCTAGATCAGAGTTTTAGATCTGTTGAACCAGTATTAAAAACAGTAGATTATTTCTTTGATAACCCCGATATTGTTGCTAAAACAGGTTTTAATAATAATAAACACGTGTGTCATCGAATTGGACAACCAGGATTTGTAGAGATGCATAATGTGTTTAAATGTGAAGAAAAAGGCGCTGATAAAAACAGATTATATGTTCGTATGATTGCTGATAAAATAGAAGATGTAATTAAATGCGAAAAATGCGATCCAAAAGATATAATGGTATTGGTTCAAAAACGTGGTTCGTTCGTTGAACCTTTGTCTACAGCATTAAAGAAAAAGGGTATAGCTATTGCAGGTAATGACAGAATAAAATTACCAGAATTTTCTGCTGTAAAAGACATGTTGAACCTGGTCAGATTCTGTATAAATACCGCTGATGATTATAGTTTATGTTGTGTGTTAAAAAGTCCATTTTATAGATTGAAAGAAGCCGATATTTTTAATTTGTGCAAATTAAGACAAAACGCAAAAACAGATGATTTTTTGCCGACTATATTTGAAATTTTAAAAGATGTTCATATTGATATTTATGATGACCTTTGTGACATGATTGAACATTCAAAAACTATGTCGCCATATTCATTTTTTACATATGTTTTAAATAAAAATAATGTGCGTCAAAAATTTATTGCTGCACTGGGTAAACATATAGTTGATCCACTGGAAGAATTTTTAACAATTTGTTTGGCTTACGAAAGAACACAACCGGGGACATTGCATCATTTCTTAAAATGGTTTATAACAGGTGACAGTGAAATTAAACGCGATATGGATGCGTCTGCTGGGGTGCGTATAATGACAGTACATGGCAGTAAGGGTTTGTCATCAAAAATTGTTTTTTTGATAGATACGATGTATTTTCCTAAAATGGACGCGATATTAAGTGTTAATTATTTGCATGATAATAAAAAATATGATGTTTGGTTGTGGAATACTGGAAATTCGGAAATACTTGAATCTGTGCAACAGTCAAATAAACAAGATATGATAGCAGAATATTACAGATTGCTTTATGTTGCCATGACACGAACAGCAGATAAACTGTATATTTATGGTTGTGATATGGATCGTACGCCTGATGTGGTGTGGCACAAACAATTATGGAATGTTTTGTCACAAATTAAAGATGCATACGTTGATGATGAGACAATACGGATAACAAATGACACGAAATTTGAATAGCTTTTTACAAGATTACGAACGCGCAAAACATGCTACCAGCACAGGGGTTGATATGCACGCAAAAATGCAAAAAATCATCATAGATGATAATTGTGTCGCCGGTGACGCAGAAATTATCAGTGTGATAAATAAGCGTGATGATTTGTTACCGTTTTTTGTAAAAAGTGCCAAAACGGAAGTTGCAATAGCTGGTTGTGTTCATAATGTTTTTATCAGCAGAAGAATAGACAGGTTGCTAATAAATAAAAATACTAAAACTATTGATTTTATAGATTATAAAACAGATACAGATAAAAATACATTCATAGAACAATACAGACGACAATTAAAAGAATATGCGGAATTACTGCGTTCTGCGTACCCTGATTTTAAAATAAACGGTTATATTTTATGGTTGCACGATTGGGTGCTTGATAAAATTATTTAATTGAATTTTTGTTAGTTTTTTGGCTATAATTCGGGCATGTTAAATAATATTTATATTTCTAATATCGTTTTAATTGAAAAACTGAATTTACAATTCGGTAAAGGTCTTAATATTATGACCGGTGAAACAGGGGCGGGAAAAAGTATTTTGTTGGATGCGCTGTCTCTGGCATTAGGTGCACGCAGTGACACTGGTTTGATTCGTTCCGGTTGTGATATGGCAATGGTGTCCGCCGAATTTGATTATTTAAATGACAATATCAAAAATATATTGGACGAAAATGGTATAGATTATAATGACGGTTTGATTTTGCGTCGCACGCTTTCAGCGGATGGTAAAAGCAGAGCATGGGTTAATGATGTTCCTGTTTCGATTAAAGTATTAAAACAAATTGGTGATGAATTAGTTGAAATACATGGACAATTCGAAAATCATTCTTTATTGGACGCAACCACGCATTTAACATCGTTGGACGAATATGCGGGGCTTTATAATCCAGAATACAAAGATGTTTTGAGTAACGTTCGTGTTTCTTACAATGATTTGCACGCGTCCCAAAAACGTTTAAAAGAATTAACAGAAATATTAGAAAAATCAGAATCTGAACGCGAATTCTTAGAACATAATGTATCGGAATTGCGCAAATTAAACCCACAACCTGGTGAAGAAGAAGAATTAGCCAATGCACGTGCGGCAATGATGGACGCAGAAAAGAATGCCGGCATTCTGAACGATGCAATCGAAGCATTAAAAAACAATGGTAATTCATTAGATGAACAGATTTGTTCCGTCGCGCATATTTTAGAACGCGTAAAAACGGATCCTAATCCTTATGCTGATGCAATCGATAAGCTGTACGATGTTGCAAATACGGTTGCAGAAATAGGTGAACAAATTCATCCAGAAAACACAAATATTGAAGACATCGATTCAATTGAAGAACGATTGTTTGCTATACGCGCCGTGGCACGTAAACACAGATGCAGCGCAGATGAATTGCCAAACAAATTGGCGGACATGGAACGTCAATTAAATGCGATAGATAATAGTGACGCAGAATTAAAGAAAAGCAGGGCGGACGTTGAAAAATATGCCAAGATATTCAATGAATGTGCAAACAATTTGTCCAAATTGCGCAAGAATGCATCTGATGATTTACGTAAACAAATATTAAAAGAATTGCCAGATTTAAAATTAGGTTCTGCAGATTTTATGGTTGATATTCAAAATGGTGAACCATCTATAAACGGTACAGATAACGTTGTATTTATGATAAAAACAAATCCTGGAACACCATTCGCACCATTACACAAAATCGCGTCTGGGGGTGAATTATCACGTTTTATGCTGGCATTACGTGTCGTGCTTAATAACCCAAACAATAAAAAGACAATAGTATTTGATGAATTAGATACCGGAATCAGCGGTGCAACCGCTGCCGCTGTTGGTGCGCGTTTAAATAAATTAGCACAAAACGAACAATTGTTGGTTATAACGCATTCTGCTCAAGTTGCAGGATTTGCAGACAAACATTTCAAGATTTCAAAACAAAGCGATAATAACACAACTATAACAACAGTTGATGAAATAAATGGCAACGACAGAATAAATGAAATTGCGCGTATAATCAGTGGTGCAACAATAACTGACGAATCAATAGCTACTGCAAAAACATTGATTAAAAATTAAATTCTGGTTGTTTTTCCGGTAATTCATATTCAACTATATTTGCGTTGGCATTTTTATTTAACCAATCTGCCGCCAGATGTCGATGACAGAATTTTTCTGGCGTTTCATAGCATAATAAGACGATATTCTTACCAAACTTATTCAAATCAGAGATAACTTCATATGGGTTTAATTGTGATAATACTGTTTTGTCATATTGTTCAACAAACCATTCATTTGACATATTTTCATCATGCCATTGTTTCCACCAACTATATTTAGGTGCTAACTGTTGATAGCGCACACCATTAAAACCATCTGGAATTTTACCTGATATACCAACCGGAATTAAACCGTTTGATTCGTATTCTTTAAGTTTTGACCAATATCCAGTATAAATCATAACTTTAAAATTCCATCACTGAATTCAATAGATGATGGTGTTGCAGACGATGTGCTAATAATGTTATCGTTTGCGTCGCGAACAATCGCATAACCGCGTTGCAAAACGTTTTTATAAGATAGAGAATTCAGCATTTGCTCCATATGATTAACCGATTGTTTTAATACGGACAAACGATTTTCCAGTATAGTTGGAAAACGCGATATCAGCTCAATTCGTTGATGTACATATTGTAATTTTTTATCGATGACTATGTTCATAGTACGTGTCAAATCGTCCAATCTTTGTGATTGTTCCATCAAAATTTGTTTTGGACTTTTCAAATTTACGCTGGATAAATTTCGTTTTAAATTAACGACATGTGTTGTAAAAGCTGTGTTTAAACGATGCGATAAATTATCTAATTCTTGAATTAAAGATATTTTTGTTGGAACAACTGTTTCAGCAGCACCAGTTGGGGTGGGTGCACGAACGTCAGCAGCAAAATCTATCAACATCCAATCTGGTTCATGTCCAACACCTGATATAAGTGGTATATGACTGGCTGCCGCAGCACGAACGACAATTTCTTCGCTAAATGGTAATAAATCTTCCAATGCACCGCCACCACGGGCAACAATAATTACATCAACATTATTTTTTGCGTTAAAATATTCAATGCCTGCTGCAACTTCGGCGGCAGCAGTTGTCCCCTGGACTGTAGCAGGATAAAGTAATACGTGTACTGGAAATCTTTCGCGCAATCTGTTTTGAATATCTTGAAATGCTGCACCTGTTGGACTTGTCACTACACCTATGGTTTGTGGAAAACGGGGAAGCTTTTTCTTGCGTTCTTCGTCGAACAGACCTTCTGCAGCCAATTTGCGTTTGCGCTCTTCAAGCATTTTAAGAATTGCGCCAACCCCAGCCATCTCAATAGAATTTATCACAATTTGATAATTACTGCGTGCAGGGTATGTTGTAAAACGACCAGTAATTATGACTTCTATGCCGTCTTCTAATTTGAAATTTACTGGTGTCCCACGCCAAATAATAGCATTTATTGCGGCGTTGGCATCTTTGATAGTCATATACATGTGTCCAGATGTAGCGCGTGTAATCTGCGATAATTCTCCGCGAATACGTATTTCAGGAAATGCTGTTTCTACAACACCCTTTAACAGTGCAGACGCGTCAGAAACACTGAATATCATATCTGGTTTAACAAAGGGTTCTGGTTTCGGTAACAATCTTATTTCCCTTTTGTTTCTATAATAGTTTTTAAAAGGTCTATACCAACAGATTTTGCGAATGCGTGGGTTTCGTCTTGTAATGTCATGCTTGGGCTCGCAGGTTCACCGATTTCATATGGAATTTTTGAAACAAATTGATCGTATGTTAAATCAAATATTTCACCGGTTTCTTTATGTACCAACCAATGATGTCCATATTTCCATTTCCCTTCTGGAATAGCCATCAGTTGCCAATCATGAAAATCCATTACGAACATAAAAGTGATACTTGCCATGCGACAAAAACCACCAGAATCATATCCTAAATCCCATCTGTCGTTTTCCGGGTTTGCTAAAAAAGAAGCTTTCTTAACTTCTTCTTTTGTGAATGATTCGCGAAACAATTGTACAAAATGAATTGCTTTTTGGCGTTTTTCTGGTGTTAAATGCAAAGCATCTATTTTCGCCAAAAGTTTTTTAGTTGTTTCTTTATAAAGTTCAGGATCTTTTCTTAATCTCATAATAGCAAATTATACAACAAAAAACCCCGAAAAGCAATTCGGGGATGTGTTTTTTTTATAATTCCGTTAACGGCCAACGGGGGCGGGGTGCAACTGGTTCATGAACAATATTACCAATCTGATAATTTTCTAAACCTGCCCATGCAATCATGGCACCGTTATCTGTACATAAACTCATTGGTGGTGCTGCAAATTGCATATTAAATTTATTCGCTAACTTTTCCATGGCGTTTCTGATAGCGCTGTTTTTGGCAACGCCACCGGCAACAACCAATGTTTTTGGACACGATTTTTTAACGCGTTCATCTTTTAGTGCGTTAGTTAAACGATTGGTTATACAATCAACCACAGCGCATTGAAAAGATGCACAAAAATCATTTATAAATTCTTCATTTATATCCGATTCAGGCGTTTTATCCAACAACATACGTGCGGCTGTTTTGATGCCAGAAAATGAAAAATCACATCCTGGTTTGTCGCATAATGGACGCGGAAAATGAAAACGTTTTGAATTACCAGATTGTGCACGTTTATCAACAATCGGGCCGCCTGGATATCCAAGACCTAGCATTTTAGAAATCTTGTCAAACGCTTCACCAGCGCTGTCATCTAATGTTTGACCAATTAATTCATATTTTCCTACATTGTGTACTAATAATATCTGACAATGACCGCCGGATGCCAGCATTAACAAATATGGAAATTCTACATCCATGTTTGTTGCAGAATCACTTGCAGATGTTGCTTTCAGGCGTGGCACTAATGCGTGTCCTTCTAAATGATTTACTGCAACCAATGGTTTGTTTGTTGCATTGGCAATACCTGTTGCAGCCATCCAGCCAACAAGAACCCCACCAATCAAACCTGGACCTGCTGTTGCTGCAATAACATCTATATCATTTATTGTTTTACCAGCACGTTCTAATGTCAGTTTGATAACTTCATCTATTGCCAGAATGTGTGCGCGTGCAGCCAATTCAGGCACTACGCCGCCGTATTTTTGATGTTCTGGGATTTGTGAATATATGATATGTGATAAAATATTTCTGTCGCTGTCTACAATTGCAGCACTTGTTTCATCACAAGAAGATTCTATGCCCAAACACAAAATCGGTTTGTCTGAATGTTTGTGTTCGGTACTTACGCCCATATCTGTAATGATGATATTTTCAGTATTCATTTTGTTTTTTCTTCTGATTCAGAATTTAATTTTATTCCGTTATAACATAATGCAGTGGCATCACGAATTTGCATTTCGCCAGATTTAGGCAGTCTTGATATCTTTGTAACACATTCTAATAACAAATCTTGGTTTTCAGATGTTTTTACAATGTGTTCTATTGTTTCAATCTGTTGTTTTTTTGTTAAATTTGCCCATCTTTTCATAGATGCGTTTTCAAAAGTACGGGTTGGTTTTACAAAAAATCCCAACACAACAAATGTGCATAATACAAATATGACGATAGATATTTTTATAAATGTTTTAATCAATTGAATTTTTGTTTTTTTTGTCATGACTTACTCGCATTTTTCAAGCCATACATCATATGTGTCATTTTGTAATGGATTTTGTCCTGGTTCATTATGATTCATCCAACCACTGAAAATACGTATATCTGATTTTGTATATATTTCAATAAATGCAAAGAAATTTTCTGCATCAAACGGATCTGATTGTTTGCAGTTTTGTGCTTTTATAGTTAATCCATCGTATTGCACAGTTTGTCCCACTTTGACAGGAACGATTTGTGTTTTACCTGCGGCTTTGTTCATAACACGAACAATCGCGGTATCTTTTTCAATATATGCAAAAGCAGGGGAATCAAACAATAAAAACAGGGGTGTCAAAAACAAACATAATGTTTTTATAATGTTCATTATTGCACCCCCTTGTGTAAAGAATTATTTGTCTTCGCTATTTTTTGTATTAGCAGACAAATCTTCAACGATACGAGCTTTCTTACCAGACAAACCACGCAAGAAGAATAATTTCGAACGACGTACTTTACCGACGCGAACTTTTTCAATCTTTTCGATTGCTGGTGAGTACAATGGGAATTTACGTTCTACACCAACGCCATAAGATTCACGACGTACAGTGAAGGATGCGTTGTTTCCGTTTCCTCCGTCGCGGGCAATAACTACACCTTCGAAGATTTGAATACGGAATTTGTCCCCATCTTTAATTTTTACATGAACTTTAACAGTATCCCCAGCTTTGAATTCAGGAATATTTTTGTTGCTTTTTAATTTTGCAACCTGTTCTTGTTCAATTTTTTTAATAATGCTCATTTTATTTTTCCTTTATTAAATCCGGACGACGTTCTTTTGTTATTTCGTCCGATTGTTGTTTCCGCCACCGTTCGATATTGCCATGGTGACCGGACAGCAGGACT
>OMQP01000013.1 GCA_900313285.1 uncultured Pseudomonadota bacterium | reverse complement strand
CATGACATAGAGTTTTAGACGGATAAAAGTTTTTAAGAATTATTTGTTTTCTGGAATCGTTCCATCAAAAAAACACCGCCCGTTTGGGCGGTGGTTTTTATCAAATGTGTTTTCTTACATTCCCTTTGGGGTTGCCATTTTGACGGATGATACTTTTTTATCCAATGCTTTGATTACTTCGTCTGTGATATCCAGATTTTTCACTTCTTCACCAACACGTGCCATACGACCGTCAATCACCAATGATAATTTTTTCTTGGCAATTATGCCTTCGATAACAGGATCCAAATGTTTTTTCTGAATCGTTGTTAATGCATCCTGGTATGAAGATTCAATCGATTGTGCGCCTTCGGATAATGTTTTTTGGAAATTATTTACACGACGTTGATAATCAACAACACGTCTTTGTAATGCTTCCTGGGATAACATGTCCTGAGATTTTTCGATGTCTGCTTTTTCTTTTTCAATAGATTTTTGTTCTTTTTCCAATTTTGTTTTCAATTTGTTTTCAAAATTTGCACGTTGTTTATGTAAATCTTCTAATACTTTGGCATCCATTTGAATTTTATCCATGCTGATTACAGCAATGCGTAATTCAGATGCAATTGCCGCTTCTTCGGAAACGCCTTTGATTGCAGATGCAGTGCTTACGTTTCTGCTGAAACTGCTGATTGCCCAAATGCCCAATAATGCAACAACGATAACCGATGCAGCAATTATGCCCATTTTAGAATATTTTTTTACAATTGGATTTAAATCTTTTGTTTTTGCCATCTTTCTTCCTTTTGGTTTTTTATTGGTTAATGAATTTATAGCAATTTTTATAAAAAAACGCAAAGTGTTTTTATGTAATTTTTTGTATACCTATCTGGCAGGACTGATTCTTATTTCTACGCGTCTGTTTGCAATGCGTCCCATGTCATCCTGGGCTGCAATTGGACGCGCCGCACCGCGCCCGACAATAAACATACGCGATGTCGAAACTTTGTTTTGTGAAAAATAAACACCAACACGTTCTGCCATGTCTATTGATAATGCGTATGCCGCGCTTTTGTCTTTCATTGCATCGGTGTATCCCGCAATTTCCATAAATGTCGCATTATATTTATTTAATATTTTGGAAATCGTTTTTAATGTGTCGGCGCCATCCGGTGATATGTCGGCTATATTTAATTCCATGATGGAATCGCGAACCAAAATCACAACAACATCAGTGCCCGCCCTTTGTACAGATATACCCGGTTTGCGTAATGCATCGTATAATTCATATTCAAGATTAGACATGTAATTTATCAACACTGCATTGTCGATATTATTTTTATCGCCGTATTGCATTTTTTCAGATAATTCACCGCTTTGTGTGATTATTTTCCCACCATGTCCCATATATACCGGTAATTTTGCGGTTTTTGTGGTTTCGCTCATATCTGTAAAAGATGCACCATAAAGATATTTTGACCATGTATCACGGTTCGGGCTGTGATATTGCATACAGCCAGAAATTAACAAAGATATCAAAATAACTTTTTTCAAATTCATTTTATTTTACAAAAAATGATACTGTGTTTTCACCGGTCTTTAAACAAAACGAAGAATTTGCAGAATCATATCCGTTTATTTTTATGCTTTCCGCCCAATCAAATTTTTTGGTTGTGAAATATGCACATTCATCAAAAGACAAATCAACCAAATTTATTGAAAATTCAGAACCATCAACATTACTGGTTATTGACCAATTTTGTCCACCAATTGGTGCCTTGTTATTGCTTAATGCCCCGGATTCAATCAAAAAATCAACAGATACATTTTGATATCCAGAATATTGCAATAATGTTTGTGTTTTTGACGCAATATCTTTGATTGTTTCAGACGCAATTAAACGTTGCTGTTTCGCGTTTATAGAATGATACACACCATATGATGCAGCAATCATAAAACCACCAATTGCCAACACACCGATTATTTCGATAAGTGAACGTCCTGATTGCTCTCTCATTTTTTATCCCCTTGGTTTTTTATTTAGATATGTTTACTATTTCTGCACCTTCAAACAAATTCATCGCATCTGCGACCATTGGGTCTGCTTCGATTTCAGATTTAGTGTGTTCTGAAATTGTTTGTTGGTGTGGTGCTTCTTCGATGCGTTCGATAGTCCAATTTTGGTTTGTTTTATCTTTCAACCATGTTGTTAATTTTTGTGAAAAATCTTTATCACCTTTGCGGTCAAAATATTTTATTTTACCAACTTCAAAATCAACAATTTCAAGATTTGTTGTGTAATATGAACATAACAATAATTCGCGCGCACTTTGTAATGCGTGTACCAATTCATCCGAATTTTTTATTTCAAGATATTTAGATTTTACCGGTTCCGGTTTAGCTTCTTCTTTCGGGGTTCCAACCGCATTTTGTTTTAATAATTCAGGAATCGATGGCATATCTGCAATATGCATCAAACGAACAATCAACATATCAAAACATTGTTTTTGATTTGCAGATGCCTGTAATTCAGGAACGGCTGCAACCATAACCTGCCATATGCGCGATAAAGTGTTTAATGAAATATTTTCATTTATCTTTTTTATCGTTTCGCGCTGGTCAGCAGTATATGGTGAAGATGTTGCATCTTGCAAACGCAATGATGGATACATGCGTGTTGCCCAATGTGTCCATTCCATCATGTCATTTAATAACATTGTTAAATCTGCGCCGTTATTATAAATTTCATCCAATTTATTTAATGCAACATTTACATCACCAGATAAAACAGTTTTCATAAAATTAACAACTGTGCCACGATCTGTTCTTTTTAACATATCAAGTACGGCACCTTCATCAACATGGCCACCTGTTTGTGCGATTGCCTGGTCAAGTAATGAAAGTCCATCACGAACAGAACCATCAGCAGCGCGTGCCAATAATTCATTTGCCCCATCGGATAATTCTATTTTTTCTTGTTCTGCAACCCACGCAAAATGTTTCTTTAATGTTTCAACAGGTACACGTGCCAAATCAAAACGCTGGCAACGCGATAAAATAGTAACAGGAACTTTTCTTATTTCTGTGGTTGCTAAAATAAAGATGACATGTGCAGGTGGTTCTTCCAATGTTTTAAGCAGTGCATTAAACGCACTTGTGGATAACATATGAACTTCGTCGATAATGTATACTTTGTATCGTGCGTTTGTTGGACGATAAAGTGCAGCATCCAATATTTCACGCATGTTATCAACACCAGTATGTGATGCTGCATCGATTTCCATAACGTCAATATGTTGTCCTGCTGCGATTGCACGACAGTTTTCGCACACCCCACATGGTTTTGATGTCGCATGATCGGAAGATAAACAATTTAATGCCTTGGCCAAAATACGTGCAGTACTGGTTTTTCCGGTTCCACGAATACCTGTGAATATATAGGCATGCGCAATACGACCGGTGTTTATAGCGGTTGTTAATGTTTTAACAAGAACATCTTGACCAATAAGAGATTCAAAATCTTGGCTGCGGTATTTACGGGCCAAAACAGTATAATTATTTTCCATGTTGCTTCCTTTGGGGCAAGCATAGCAAATTAATACACGATTTCAATAAAAAATAACCGTTTTTATTTCAAATTAGCAATAAAATCTGGAAAGCCCATTTCTTCGTCTTCATCTGCTTCTTTTGCATCAGAAGTTTCGGCAGATTCAGCAATTTCTTCAACAGCAATATTTTTATCTTTTGGGTCACGCTGAGAATCGATTTTGATTTGTTCTTCGTTTACCATGCGTCCGTAATGTTCGGCCGTTTGAAGTAAACGTTCGCGTTCGATTTCGTCATTTGTTTGACGTGCCTGGTCAATATACTGTTTTCTCTTTTGACGCCATTTATGACAGCGCTGAATCATCTGGCCTACAGATGTTTGATTTTTTTTGTTTTGCATAGTTTTTCTTTTTATTTGGAAATAAACTTCTTCTAGATGGTACTTTTACCATCTTGTTTCTTCAACATTTGAATATTAAAGCATCTTAAAACTGATTGCAATAATTTTTTTCAATTGCTATGCTGTCATATGTAGGGGGGAGTTTTTTGCAAAACGAACGTGGTAATTTTCTGTTACAATCATTGCTGGCATTGACTTTGGTCTTTGCTTTTATGCCGTTTTTCGCAAACAAACTGTCTGTTCGTGATAATGCTGCACAAATGTACGCGGCCACTGAACAGATTGAAACAGCATACACTGCTGCCCGTATATATCTGCGTGAAGAAAAAGATAACTTGCCATACAGAAAACAAGAAATATCAAAAGATAAATTTGTGGATTTATTAGAAAGTTATGGTTTACCACTTGGATTCGTCCCACAGACAAGTTTTAAACAAAATATTTCATTGGTTATAGATAAAAACCAGGATGGAATAATAAGCTATCTTAAAATAGATGGTGCAAAATTATCAAAAATGCAATTGGCGGAATTAACGCGCAGAATAGGTTTCTATGCAAAAACGGAAGGTAACAATATTCATGTGTATATACCATTGGATGTCATGTATTCTGATATTGTTTCTAAAAAGGAAACAGATGAAAATGTTGGTTTCTTATCTGAATTGAACATGGATGATAATAATATCGATAAAATAGGTGTTCTGTTCGCAAGAAATGGTGAATTTGAATCAGGACAATTTACCACACTGGCACTTTATGGGCTTGAAGAAAACAGAAATGCTAAAAATAAAATTTCTGATATGTATGCAAACAAAACAGTGTTTCAAAGTTCTGATGGTGCTGCTGCGCTGGCATTATCAAGGGGCGAATTAATCGTTAATGATTTGTCGCTGAGAACAATCGCAAAATTTGGAACTGCAGGTGGTTTTGAATCTAATTCTGCATCCGTTTATGATTTTTCAATGACTGAAGACAGAACGGGGTTTGTAGGGCCTTCTGAATGGTTAATTCGTGGGTCGGTGCGTGCAGATAATTTCAGTTTTATTGTGGACAGATTAGATGTGGGTTCTTTTATAGATGCATCACGTGGTCAAGATGTTTATATCGATCCAGATAGTTTACAATATAGCACTAAAACAGGAATAGATGTGAAAAATATTTATGCAGCAAATATTACTTTGCGTGATCAAACATCATATGGATTATTAAATGGTCGAAGTGGTGCGGCGCTTATAGACATAAGACCAGCAGGAACATCTGTGTTGCCAGATGTGTACATAGATACAATAAATAATGATTCTTTTGAAATCCTTGCTGACCCAAAGGCAGAATCGGATAAAACAGTTTCATGCAAAGAAATAATAACACAATTAAATGGTGTGTATAACAGTAAATCTTTGGCACAAAATATTATATGTCAGTATGTGTTTTGGCAAAGATTAGAGATAAGAATAAATACAAAAGAATGTTTGCTAAGTGGTAAAAATGATTGTATATAAAAAACATTTTTATGATTCAGATGTAAAATCGCAACGTGGTGCATCTATAAGCGAAGTTATTTTGGCTGTCGCAATTGTTGTTGTTATTTCGCCGTTCATGTACAAACAAATAATAGATTTAACAAAAGAATCTGAAGATATTGCAATGGCAAACAAAATTGTCATGACACGTGATAATGTTATAAATTTTTTACGTATAAATCAAAATAAATGGGCCGATACAGTTGAAATAAAATTAACCGATGAAGAATTGCAAAATATATCCCCACTTGCACATAGTGGTTTCATAGACAAATACAAAGTTAATGGCGCAACAATAAGCGAAGTATATCTGGCATTTAGTGTTCCTGAATCAGGATATCGTGCATCAAATATCGCAAAACAAATTGGTGAAGATGCCGCTGTCGTTCGTGAAGATGGTATCGCGTATTCACAAAGTTGGGCTGTTACTGCGCCAGATGATTTTTATGTTGGCGATATAATATTTAAGATAACACGTGATTTTGATGGAACTGATAAAACTAGATTTTTACATCGTGGTACAATGGGTGAAGACGAATTGAATCATATGAAGCGTAATTTGCATATGAATAATTTTAATATATTCAATGTAAATGACATAGATGCGTTATCTGCAAAAATAGTTGATGTTGATGCGGTGTTCCTTGAAAGTGATATAGTTGATGCGAATACGATATATTTTCAATCTGGTGCAAACATGAATTCTGAAAATATCACAGTTGGTTCCATGCGTGTTACTGGGGATACAAATGGTTTTAAGATGATAAGTGCTGACAAATTAAACGGAAATAAATATACAACAAATGGACGTTTAATAGCAGACAGAGCCACAATAGGTAATTCAGTTAATGTTGCAGGAAATCTTGTTTTAAAATCTGCTTCTGCAAAAAGTATTTCTGGATTTAGTGGGATATCTATGAATAAACTTTTGACTCCATATTTATCTGCAGCAGATATGGTATTTTTTGAAAATTTTGGTATCACTGTGTCCGGAGAATTGCTATTGTCTGGTGTTGCACCGTTAAAAATAGGTAATTGGGTTTTTCCAACAACAACACCCCCATCTTTTTCAAAGTTTATATTAACTCGTGCGTCTTTGCCTTCAGTCCCAGATAAAGACGAATTCAAAAAAATAACATCAAAAAATTGGCAGACAAATTAATGGTAAAAAAATGGTTTGATTTTAATTGCAACAATCAAAACGGCGGAATGCTGATTGAATTAATGATGTCTATTGCGCTGGCTGCAATAATTATACCTTTTGTTTTTCGTTATCAACAAGTATCAGTGACACGTGCGCGAAACATCGCTGTGGTAAAACAAATGGAAAATGTTCAAACTGCACTTGAAAGATATATTGTTGAAAATAAAAATGTTTTAATGATGCCTACTGGCAAAAATATATCGCGTGTTAAAATAGAAGATTTGGTTGGTTATGGTTTGCCAGAATATATCGCAGAAACATATTCTAATGATTATCAGTTGCGTGTTTTGAAAAGTGCAGATAATAACAATAAATCTGTCTTGCAGGGAATTGTTATTTTATCAAACAGTGAAATAACACCATTGCGTACGCGCGAAATAGTAAATCTTGGCGGTGGAAAATTTGGTTTTGTAGAAGGAAATGTAACATATGGTGGTTTTGGTGCATATCGCGTAAATGCAAATGATTTTGGTTTGTCTAACACCAAAGGTTTAGTTGGAACAACATCAACAACGCGTGGAAACAGCGAATATTTGTGGCGTCTGCAATCTGGAAACGAAAGTGATGCAACGATGTTATCTCCGTTGAATTTGGATGGTCATGACATAGCAAAAGTGAAATTTTTAGATGCAAACAAAGCACAATTTGAAGAAAAGTTGAAAGTAGGAACATTGGCTACTGGTTCGCTGGCGTTTTCGAATCGTGCAACCATCGATGCAATATTTTCAACCAATAATGCAGTTGTAAATGGTGCATTTACATCTGATTCCAGAAATCTAACAGTTAATGGAACATTAACTTTGGCAGATTCTGCAAAGTTTTCTTCTTTTTATACCAATGATTTGTATGTAAATACTTTGACTTTAAGTGGTTTCAGTGTTAATTCAACATCGGATAAAGCGTCTGCATTAAAAATAGTTGGGGATATGGATTTAGTGTTGGGCCGTATCACAGCAGCATATGTTTCTGTTGGTTATACGGGTTCTGTTACACCACAATTAACAATTACAGATAAAATCCAAGATTCAAAAGATTCTGGTTTTTATTGGGATATCAAAGGTAAAAAAGCGCGTTTTGCGGACTTGAATTCGCCGGAACTTTCGCGTATGGCATCTTCTGTCACACGAATTGAATCAAGATCTGGAACTATATCGACTGCTTTGTTTGGTGGGGTCGCAGCAAATTCAAATGCGACAGTTTCAGATTATATAAATGCCTTGAATGATATTCAAAAACGGGTAAGGGAAAAATATCAAATGTTGAATTTAGAATAATTTATGGTATACATTTGTCATAACAACAGGAATTACCATGAAAATAGTTTGTGATTTTTGCAAAACGGAATATACATTAAACAAAAGACCGAATATGTCTGTGAAATGTGCCGTATGTGGTCATGTTTGGACACCACGTGTACCAATTTCACAAAAAACTTTGATAAAATTTATTGCTGCACTTTGTGCGTTTATTTCGGCATGTATATTTTCTTTTGTTGTGATTGTTAATTTTAATAATTCTGGGAATAAACCGTTGATAACAAAATTAGATGAAAAAAACATACATCTTGTCTCAGATGAAAATGGAAATAATCGTATTTTTGTATCAGGAGACATTACAAATACAACGAATGATATTTATGGATTACCAAATATAGTTGTTATTTCATATGATGACAAAGATAATGTTTTATCGCGTCAAACTTTTATTCCGCCTGCAACATTGATAGAGGCAAAAACCACAATAACATTTAATTACATGTTGTCAGTAAACCCAACAAATGTGAAAAGATTGACTGTTGAATTAAAGGAATCAAAATGAGATTTTTATCAGCGTTATTTTTATCATTTATTTGTTTAACTGCTGTTGCGGATACTGTTCCACCAGCGCCAATGCCAGTACCACGTGTAAGTGTTTTTTCAACAACGGTTGATTGGGCGGCTGTGACTGGTTTGCCTTTGCGCCAATATACAGGAAAAATAGAAGGAACAAAAAAATCATTGGTCAAAGATGGTTTGGTATTATATTACCTTGATTCTTTCCCATGTTATGGCGAAGCGGACAGTGTTCGTGTGTGGGTATCTCCAAAAGGAAAAATGAGTGGACATTTACGTTTGGTTTGTGTTTATAAACCAGATACAATTTCTTTTGCATGGCGTAATGCAACCGAAGACGCAACCCAGGCACGTTCAACCGGAATTTTAACTTGTCCTGTCGAAGGCAATACAATTTTCACAATAGATATTTCAAAGTGCAATATCGGTAAAAATTGGGATGAATTCAGATAATGTCAGATATAAAAAATTTCATTGTAGACGAACAAAATGTTGGTATCCGCGTTGATAAATTTTTATCGATTTGTATGCCTGAATTTTCGCGCAGTGAAATTCAAAAATTCAAAATAAATCGTTTATATGGTGCGCCTGTGAAGTTATCTGAAAAAACAAAACTGGGTGATGAATTTGTTGTTGAAATAGAACAAAAACAAACTGATGTTGCATATGATAACATCTCGAATGATTTTGATTTGGATATTTTGTACGAAGATGATGACATAATCGTAATCGATAAACCCCGCGGTGTTGTTATGTACCCATCTGCAGGTAATAAAACTGGTACGCTGGTTCAAAATTTGTTGTCTTACACCAAATTATCAACATTGGGTGGTTTGACACGACCTGGGGTTGTGCATCGTTTAGACAAAGATACCAGTGGGGTAATGGTTTTTGCAAAAAGTGATGCTGCATACAGGGGATTGGTTAAAATATTTTCGACACATGATTTAACGCGCAAATATATTGCGTTTGTTTGGGGCGTTCCAACATGGGGTGGGGCAGAAATAACCGGGAATATAGCTCGTTCGTCACGAAACAGACAAAAAATGAGTATGGTTAAAACTGGGGGAAAGCCGGCACATACAATCGTCAATGTTGCGGATGTTTGGACAAAACCTGGAATATCACTTTTTCGTTGCACACTGATGACGGGGCGCACACATCAAATTCGTGTACATTTGTCATCGCATGGGTTCCCGGTGTTGTGTGATCCGTTGTACGGACGTGAAAAATCGCACATAGGTTCTGTCAAAGACCCCGAATTATTAGAATTCTTGAAAAATCATGACGGACAAATGTTGCATGCGGAAATTCTTGAATTTGTGCATCCAGTGACTGGTGAAAAGATGCATTTTAAATCGCGTATGCCAATTGACATGATGGAATTGAAAGAAATTCTTGATAATGCGTAAAAAATAATCATTAGTTTTTGTAATTTTTCGCTTTCTTTATTTTCGATAGTATGATAAAATAAATATAAAAGTAAATGGAGAAAGGGGATGAAAAATATCATCAAAGCATTCAGTTTATTGTCAATAATGGCCGTAATTCCGGGCGCAATGGCGGCTACTTCGCGTATCGGTATGGTGACAAAGGCATCGCCACGTTTGCCGTCAATTGCGGCATATCTTGTCGCGAACAGTGCAAACAGAACGACAAATGGTACTGTAACACCATCGACGTCATATATGGCGGATATTGATTGTGTTAACAATTACAGCGAATGTATGCGTGGCGCAGATGCATGTGGTTCTGAATTTGAAGAATGTACAACGAATGTTTTGTTGCACGCTAAAATGCCTGTTTGTTTAGGTATTTTATCCCAATGTTCTGCATCTGGTATTAACAGTTTGTTTGGAACCAACAGTTTGTCTGCAATAACTACCCCAATAAAAAACAACGAAGGTGATATCACTGGATATACATATCCTGCACCGGGCAGTGCGTTGGAACAAATGGTTACTGGGGCAAAAATTATGAATACTTTCACAAAAGAAGAATGTGTTCGTAAATATACAAACTGTTTAACACGTGATACTGTTTGTGGTTCTGATTTTGAATTATGTACAGATGCAAAAACAGAATTCAAGAAACAGGCAATAGCATGTGATTCAACATTACAACGTTGCCAAAGCGATGGAAAAATTGAATTGTTCGGATCTGTGACGGCTGCAAATACATTGGTACCAGCGGGTGAATCAAGATTGGATGGTATGATTAAAAATGGTGCACAATTGGCGGCAATCAACGCAGTGAAAACATGTCAAAGGGTGACTGATAACTGTTTGGTTTCTGCATGTTTGGCAAATCCATGGCGCTGTGTAGAAGGTACGTCTATGAAAAAAATCAGTGCTGCTGATTTTGTAATTGGTGGTGAAACTGGTGAAAATACAACAACATCAAAAATAACATCAACAACATCTGATTATGATTTGTATGCTTTGACCGGATCTGAAATTCGTAAAAATTTAAAGGCACAATGTTTGGAAACAATTGGTGCTAATAAATATTGTCATATGACATATCGTGAAAGATCTCCAAAAAATAAAGATTTGATGGATATCGATTTACAAGAAGATGTATTTTCATTGGCATATGCTGCACGTAAAGATGCCGTTAATACAAAGATTCAGGAAGCTTTGAAAAAGTTCGATACCAAGGCAAAAGACGCATGTATTGAAACAATAACATCATGTGCAATGCGTTCATGTGGTGGTGGTATTGGTTCTGTATGTTTTACAAATGCAAAAACAGCAGACGGTGTTGCAATAAACGCTGGCGATACATATAAAGAAATAAAATCTGGATGTGCCGCGATTGTTAATACTGATCCAAATTGTCAATATGCAGCAACATCAAGTGAAGATGAAGGTTATGCATACGGATATAACCAGGATGTATTTGATAAATTATTTACAGCATCTGACGCAACAACCGGTGCTGATCCAATCGGTGTTGTTGCATATTTGAATTCATTACTTGCTACATCTTATAACGAAGGTGCAATCGCAAATCTTGAAAAACAATGCAGAAATACTGCTTTGTCCTGTGTAAGATCTATGTGTGGTACAGATTATGTTAATTGTTATCGTGCACGTACAGATATTATTTCTGGAACTTATGAAACAGGCACGGCTTTTGACAAAAGTATGAACAAAATGGGTGGCGTGCTTGATTACAATATCGTGATTGGTTTGTGCATGAATACAATTACATCTTCTAATACATGTGATGAACATTTGAAAATAATTGCAAAAGGTGTTGCATCGGATTTGAACAATTCATGGACAGGTTGGTCAAGTAATGGTGATACAACATACACCAATGTTCGTGATGCATGGAATGGTGCAAATGCAATATCTGGTGCAAAGGTAACGCCTGACTTTATAGTTACAGATTGTTCATCAAATACGACAAGTGATTGTGCAAGTCGTGGTACAGACGCGTGTGGAACAGTTGACGAAGATGGTTGTGTATATGATGTAGAAAATAAAGTATCTATTTCAGATTATACTTTATCAGAATCTGCAAAATCTTTGTTCCAAAAGGTTTTGGTTGATGTTGAAAAAGAAGTTCAGGCAAAATACAATGCTAAATTAACAAAAGAAAAGAATATGTGTTTGGCAAACAATAATGGTGGCATTATGGGTGCATCCGATAATGGTTCAACATTCATGTGGGTAAAATTGAATTCGAACAAAGTGCCAAAGACATATAATATGAAAGGTTTAACAACAAGACAATTCAAGGCATCAAACGATTTGTATGGTTCGTTCTGTCGTGCAAGAATTACAGTAACATCTGATGATACTGCAATCCAACAGGTTTTGGGTGACAGCGCAACCGCATATTTCGCAGTTGGTGATGCGTTTACATGTGGTTCATGGATTGATGACAAAGTTTTGGCGAAAATCAGTGAAAAGGTTGGTGAACGTGAATTGTGCAACCAGGGCTATGGTACATGGAATACAAAAACTGGTAAATGCGAAGGTTTATCAGAAAAAGAAAAAATGGCATACGCATGGGGCGCTGTTGCACCGTACCTGGGTGCTGGTGTAGCCGGATTCTTTGGTATGGATGCATTACAGAAAAATGGCAGCTCTTTGGGTGGTTTATTAGGAAACAAGATAGATGATAAAGCTTCAAAGAGAAAAAATGAAAATATTGAAAAATGTATCGAATTTGCAGGAAAAGCAATAAGTGCAAAAGGTACCGCATCAGCAGTCAGATATGCTAACTCTGCGCGTACATACGCAATATATGCCGGTTTAGGAGAAAAAGATATTGGTAGTGTACTTGCTGATACTGCAACAAAGGAAGAAGCAGAAACTGAAGCAGCAAAAACATATACAGTATGCAATGATGAAACATCTAACTCATTAGATGATTCAAAAGAAGAAGATCGTTTAACCAGATTTGGTAAAAACGCGGTTGCTGGAACGGCTTTGGGTGCGGTTGCAAGTGCATTGGGTGTTGGTATCACAGCATCTGTAATAAAGGCAAAACGTGAAGAAATTAAAAATGAAGCTGTGAAAGAATGGATGGAACAGGTTGGTGACCATATCCAATGTTACCTGGGTGGTGATGAATTGGGTTCATATGGTGACACAATCACAATCGAAATTGAATAACAGAAAAACAAAAATTAAAACCGCCATTTATTTGGCGGTTTTTTTATTGCCTTTTTTTATTCTTATAAATATAATCACAATGAAAAAAGGATTTATTCATGAAAGATTTATTGCGTAAAATTTTTGGTCCACGTGGTGTTAAAATTACCGCTGGGGAATTGGCAAAAAAATTCGGTCTGGAATTAAAGGGTGATGCAAATACGGTTGTTTCTGGTATTGCTCCTATTGCAGATGCTAAACCAGGTCAGTTGGCGTTTTATTCAACAGAACGTAATTCAAATGCTTTCAAGATTTTACCAATTACAGTTTTACAAAAAACACGTGCGTCTGTTATATTATTACAAAAAGAACAGGTCAAAGATGCACCAAATGGCGCAACACTTTTAATCACTGATTCGCCACGTGGAAATATTGTTAAAATATTGGGTGTTATATATGCTGAAAAACCACGTTTCGGTGTGTCTTATTTCGCAACGGTTGAACGCGGTGTGTTTTTCCGTAAGAAACGTACAAATTATGTTGGACAATATGCAACTATTGAACGTGGTGCAGTAATTGAAGAGGGTGTTAAAATTTATCCTGGCGCTTTTATTGGTCGTAATGTTTCAATTGGTGCAAATACTATTATTCAAACTGGTGCCCATATTGAAAACGCAACAATTGGGTCAGATTGCGTTATAAATGCAAATGCGGTGATTGGTAAAGACGGTTTTGGTTATACGCGCCAGAATGGCAAAAATGTGTTTATTCCACATACTGGACGTGTTGTTTTAGGTAATCGTGTGTCAGTTGGGGCAAATACTTGTATTGATCGTGGAGCCATGACAGATACTGTTATTGGGGACGGAACCAAAATAGATAATTTATGCCAAATTGCGCATGGTGTTGTTGTCGGTAAAGAATGTTTCTTGGCTTCTGGGGTTGGTATTGCCGGTGGATCTGTTATTGGTGATCGTGCATTACTTGGTGGACATGTTGGTATTTCAAATGGTTTGCATATTGGTGATGATGCCGAAGTTGGTGCAAACAGTGGTGTATTCCGTTCAATTCCAAATGGTGAAAAATGGATGGGAATGCCTGCTGGACCAGGTATTGAATTTTTCCGCCATTATGCATGGGTTAAAAGCCAGGTTTCAAAGAAATAAAAAAACGCCCAATCGGGCGTTTTTATTTTTATCTGAATTTTTAATCAGGACATGCAGATAATAATCCTAGTGCTGTTTGAACTTCTTCATTAACAGATACGGATATTTCGCGTTGCATACCGTCGATATATTTATATGTGAAAGGTGATTTTTGAAAATCAGGATAACGTTCATAAATATCTTTGAATGGTTGCAACAGGTTTGTAAACCATTGACGGTTTTTGCATAAACAACTGTTGCGAACATCTGCCAACATTTTTCCGTTAACACCGTTAGAATATTCACGGGATATTTCTTCGTCTGGCATAACCATGCAACGTGATGTTGCAAAATAATTTGCATCATCTTTCAAAAATTCGTATACAGCCAATTCGTCCGCATTGTTTTTTTGCATCTTATATACTATACCAGATGTGCAACATACATTTGATGCGTTCATTAGCATTTTATATCTTTGTAACAACGGTGCCATTTCCGAATCATTCGCTGTTATTGAACGATATGAATGCAGTGCATATAACATATCATCAACCAATACAGGATTTATATGTGGTGCACGTGGTTCCAGTGATGTTTTATGAACTGGCTTTTTATACCATATCGCACATTCGGCTGCTGTTTCAAATGGACAGTTGTAATCTTGTTCGCAATATGTTTCTTCTTCGTTTGCAGTTGCAAACCAATTTATTTCATATCGCACCGGTTCAAGATATGTATTTGCTTCTATGTTTTGTTCTATAACCATTGGTTCAATTTCACAATCTTCACCAACACATTCAGATGCGCAAACGTAATTTACATTTAACGCAAAGGCAATCATTGCCAAAAAAGATATTTTTTGTTTCATGTTTATAATTTTATCACAAAAATGCCTGTTATTAAATAAAAAATTTATTGTTGTATTAGTATGTGTACATTTTTATAATAAGAATATCTTCTTAACCTAAATGAAAGGATGTTTTTATGAAAAAAATTTCGTTTTTATCAGCATTGACAGTTTTAATATCACCTGCTTTTGCAGAAGAAACAATTAAACCTGTTACAGAACCCATGATTGTCGAACAAAACGAATCGGTTGTTGTCGATGATGTTGCAAAACAATTCGAACAACCAAAATATGAAAAATATTCTAATCCTAAAACCCGTTTTCCACATGGTTTACAATTAGGTATCGGTGTATCACCAACATCTGGGTTGAATGGATTTGTTGGATATAATAATAAAAACTTTGATTCTTTCTGGTGGAAACGATTCGGTGTGCGTTTTGATTTTGCAACTTATTCACCAATTAAAAACAAATTAAACAGAGAAATAAATGATACTATTGGCAACGATGGTATTAAGATAGATGATAATCTTAGAATAAATAATGCAAATATAAACGCAAAACATTTTGGTGCGCTGGTTGATTTTTATCCGTTTGGTAATACGTGGTTCCTTGGTGGGTTAAGATTATCTGGCGGTTATATGACAGGAAACCTTGATTTAGGTGCTGATATTCAGGGAACAAAGAAAATAGGTCAAATAGAGTTTGAATTGGGCGGTCAAAAATATGTGTATGATGGGGATGTAATGCAGGGTAAAGCATCTGTAAATTGGAAATATAACGGCCCATATCTTGGTACAGGTTTTGATTTGGGAATATTCCGTGGTTTCAAACTTTACTTTGATGCTGGTGTTGTATTCACAAGTGGTCATGCAAGATTTGATTTGTATGTTCCTTTGGATGGATTGAAAGATGCAACAACTGGTTTGCCTGTCGCTGGTGATGCAGCATTAGAAAGTATATATGAAACAGCAAAAGCAAAAGCTTTGAAAGAAGCCCAAGACGAAATGGATAAAATAGACTATTATCCAATTGTGAAGTTAGGATTTATGTATCGTTTCTAAAATCAACCGCCCTTTGGGCGGTTTTTTTTAATACGAATCGTTCGATTCGTGGTCGAATCGGATTGTTTCGAATCGTTTTTTTGGGCTTTTTTTATGATTTTTTATGTGCGCTAGAAAATATTTTTGAAAAAAATCATGGGATAAAAAGCCGGATTTCTGGCATTTTTTAATTTTTTTACTTTTTTTGAAAATTATTTTTGAAAAATCGCTTGACTTTTTAGAAGTTCGAACTCATAATAACCGGGCTTTCAAGTTGGCCCTCTGCAAAATACAAATAGTCAACCCCTGAAATTTCGTGATATAGATCACAACATTGTTAATAAAAGCAGCTCATCAAAATGATTTTTGATAGATTCAAAAATCTGTTCAAGAAGAGATATGCAGACAGTTGAATTTGGAATATCCAAACTTTGACTAAGTCAAATGTGCATATCCTAGACAGGTAGTAGGT
>OMQP01000030.1 GCA_900313285.1 uncultured Pseudomonadota bacterium | reverse complement strand
TTCATGACCTTTTGAGTCAATTGCAACATATTTGTTGCGCCACGAGTGCGATTTACGCCAATCAAACCAATACGATGAAAAGCCCATCCATAAACAGGTATCCAAAGCAATTCACGTTTCATAATGAAAAAAGCATTTGGAACATGCGTAAGCAATATAGCAATTTCAAGTATTGACATGTGTTTGGCAGCTATGATTGCACGACCATCTAATCTTTGATTTATATTATGCTTCAAAGGGATGCCGTTTTCGTTCATCATAGGATAATGAATTTCGTATTTTATTCCTGCGATAAATTTTGTGAAAAACAATACACCCCATGCGTCTGCCAGGATAATTTTGCGTTCCAATTTATTTGATATTAAACCGATAAGTAACAAAGGCATGAAAGCCAAAAACCACAATCCAAGTATAGTCTTAAATATAATTGTTCTTAACATTTTAACTTTCCTTTATTCCAAACATTGTGACAATGTATTTTATATATTCGATTCCCCATCTTTTTAAACGCAATGGTGTTGACATACCAGTTAATGAAGCAGGGCATGCGATAATATCTGTATCTGGTAATGTATCGCGCAACAGGTACAGGGCGCGATTCATATGGTCTTCGGTTGTGACGATAACGATTCGTTTAAGATGTTCTTGGTCTGTAATTTTTTTTATGGCCAACGCATTTTGATATGTTGATTTTGACGCGCTTTCAATGGCAATATGTTTTTTTGTTGTGATGTTTTGTGGTGCACCTGCACCAATTATATAAAGATTGCCGTACTGTAAAGAATCTAACTTTTTTAATGCATATGGTATACGACGTGTATCACCAGTTAACACAAAAATAGTATCTGTTTGTTCTAGTTTTTCACATTTTGGTGGTGTCATGGTTTTAAACATAATTCCACCAAATATGAAACAACATATAAACACCAAAGATGCAGGAATATATTTCATTAATTTTCAGATAATATCTTTATAGTTGTTTTTTTAGTTATATAAACAGAAAATACAACAATTAACACAGGTAATAACAATAATGCAAAAATATCTGTTCCGGACAATGTTAATGTAGCCAACAATCCAATGCGTGCAGAATGCGCGGTTGATAATATAACAGCAATAATCGGTGTAGCTGCAACAAAACCGATAAATGCGGCAATGCAGCTGATTTTTGCAACGATAATTTGCATTTGGCGGGCTATAAATTTATCTGTTGCGCCAACTTGGTTTAATATTTCAAGTTCATGTTTATGCAACATTGCAATATTTCTTGATATATATGAAATACATACCCCAATAGATACCAATATCAAAACTAATACAAATGCAGTTATTCCGAACAATTTCCATCCAGCAGCAATGGAAGATTGTAAAGCAGAAGAATGAGTTAAAAATTTCGCTTTTGGTGCAATTTGTTCCTTTAATATTTTTATGTCTGCTGATTTTTTAATTTTTATTTCAAACATCTGTGGTAAATAGTTGTTTATTTTTGCACCGTTCGAAACCCATGGACGCATCATTTGTTCCATTTCAGATTTTGAAATTTCCTTAACGTTTTCAATTTTGTTTTTATTATCGTCTAATATTTTTTTTACAGATGCGCTGTTGTCTGGATTTATAATTTGTATTGTTGCGTATTTATTCCATTCGCTGTTCCAACGAATTACCCCAGTACCAATAGATAATGCGATACCAAAAGCCAACACAGATAAAAATGTCAAAACGGTTACAACGGCCGTCATAAATATCGACTGTTCTTTAACTAATGAAAATACAAGTGTTGACCGTTTCATTATGCGTTTCCTATATTTTCAAATTGTTTTGAAATTTCTATAAAATCATTTTGTGCCTGTGGTTTTGGACCCTTCCATTTGCGACCAGATTCTAAATCTGAATTCTTGTCGTTTCCTGTCCCTGAAAAAGCCACATGATGATTTTCTATTGTAATTACAGGGAAATGATATGTATCTAACAATTTTTTGTTATGTGTTGCCAGTATAATTGTTGTGCCAAATGTTTTATTCATTTGGATAAATAATTCCATTAAACGTGATGCGTTTTCGTCATCTAAATTACCAGTTGGTTCGTCAGCTAATAAAATCGCTGGTTGAATAATGATTGCGCGTGCAACAGATACACGTTGTTGTTGACCGCCACTTAATTCCATTGGATATACATTGGCATACTTACCCAGACCAACCCATTCAAGTGTTTTTGTTACCAATTTTTTAATTTTTTCGTTATTAAATCCACGCACACGTAATGGTAATGCAACATTGTCAAAAACCGTCATGTGCGATATCAAAGAATATTCTTGGAAAACAATCGCCATTTTATGACGCAATTGCGATATGTCATCACGAGAGATACCATCGCAATCTTTACCAAATAATTTAATCGTTCCTTTTGATGGTTTGTGTAATTGGTATATTAAACGTAACAATGTTGTTTTGCCCGCGCCACTTGCACCGTTTAAAAAGTAGAATGCACCACCGCTGATGTTAAAAGAAACATCCGTTAAAACATCATGGCCATTATCATAATTGGCGCAAACATTAGCAAAAGATATAGCTGTTTTACTTTCCATAACGATTTAATCATAGTAAAAAAAATTTTTTTGGGCAAGGTCTTAATTATGTATTCCATACTAAAAATTTTTCACAAAATGTTTTTGGAAAAAACACATATTTATGATATCATATATATGATAAGGAATAGGGTATAGTTAATATGAAGAATTTTCTTCTGCTGGTTTTAATATGTATAACCCCTGGTTTTGCGTATGGGGTTGGTTCGTATAGCAAAGATTTGTATGGAGATTTAAATATTCGTACAAATCATAGTTTTGGAGATATGTATGCTGGGATTCGTGGTTCCTTGTCGTTTTTAAATTGGCAGAACAAGTACAAAGATGAAATGGATGTACAGTTGGAAGCTGAAAGTTTCAATTTCAAATCTATGGTCGGTGTAAATGTTTTTGTTGGGTATCAATCCATTGATAAATGGCGCACAGATCTTGAATTTGGCTATGTTGGTAAATATTCAGAAGGAGAAACTGAATATTATACAGAATATAACACTGAAAAAACAAAATTTGATTTAGAAACTTTTTATTTGATGGCTAACGGTTATTATGATTTGAAAAATGGATTGTATGCTGGACTTGGGGCTGGCCTTGCATTCGTAAATACTTCGATTGATACAAATGTTATTGCGGGTAATTCCGCAACAAAAGTATCACCAATGGGTGCAATAATGGTTGGTTGGTCGCACAAATTAGACGAAAAAGTAACTTTTGATTTAAGATATCGTTTTGCGGCGTTTCACGGTGGAAATTTGAATATCGATACTGGGGCAGGAACATACATAAAAACAGAAATAGGTTTTATCAAAGATAATTCTTTATCCGCAGGGATAAGGTATACGTTTTAAAAAATAAAAGGAAAAGAAAATGAGAATGTTTTTAATTTTCACTTTATTTGTTTTTCCAGTGGTTGCTGTTGCGGCACCTACCGTGAAAAAATTAGGTACAAATACCCCATCAGTTACAGCGTCCGTATCTGCTGGTTCGGCTATGCCTGCTCGTGCAGCTTCTACGCGTTTTGATACAGCAAAACCCGTAACAAAGGCAAATCCTGCTGTAGCAACAACCAGCAAATCTTCTGGTAATGCAGCTGATAATTCGCGTTTGTCTGTTGGTAAATATATGCAGGTTGTTCATTCTATAAAACCAGAAGCAACAGCAGGTTCTGGTACCCCGGGAATATCTTCGGGAGAAGCCGTCGCATTAAAAGATGAAATAACATCTACAACGCATGGATTAAGAGAACACGTAGAAAATACGGATGTTCATGTAAGCGCTTCTGAAAAAGAAACTTGGAATGAAAAACAAGATTCTCTGACAGCGGGTGATGGTATTACAATAGAAGATAGTGTTATCAGTTCTGTTATGAATTTGCCTGTTGGGTCTGAAAATGGTCCGCGTACGGCACCTATGTGGATTGAATAAAAATCGGCTTTATGCCGATTTTTATATTAATGTAATTATTAATAATCCCATCAGTGCGAAAATAATCGCGCCAATAGTTAATTGCCATGAATATTTTTTTACTATGATATTTGCTTGTTCTTGAAAACGCCAAAGCAAAAAACCAATTATTGCGAAACGTCCTGTTCTAAATATTGCTGCAATACCCAAAAATAGCAAAATTGGGTAATGGCACAAACCTAAACATATAGCTAATACTTTATATGGTATTGGGGTTACGGCGGTAACAGCAATCATCCAAACACCCCATTTATTTAAAAGTGTATCTATGACATTTTGTACGGCAACATGATCAGCAGGGTCTGGGATAATTGTTGGATCTGCGAATACGGATACTAACCATGTACCAATAATATCATACATCCAATATCCAATCATGTATGCAATTGCACCCCCAATAACAGAACCTATCGTTGCGGCCAATGTAATTGAAAAGGCACGCTTTTTATTTGCAACTATTGCAGGGGTCATAAATACTTCGGGTGGAACAAACAGGAAAATAGATTCAAATACAGTCATCAAAAAAACAACCCATGCATACCATGGTTCTGCCGATTTATCTAATATTCTGTTTATAATCTTCATGTACGACATATTAAAATATTCAAATGTTTTGTTCAAGCCTATAATAATTTTCTTGTGTTTTTTATATACCAGTGTATTATTGCCGCATATAGATGTTATTTTGAAAGGTTTGTTTTATGATAAAAAAACAGGGCGTTTCTAATCGTGGTGAAAAAATAGCAAGCAAAGTGCAAACTTTGGTTGCGGAAATTTTACAACATGATTTTTCTGACGATGAATTAATTCGTGGTGTGTCGTTGGTTGGCGCACAATCACATGGCGGAATGCAATTTGTAAAACTGTTTTTCTATGCGCGTGAAAACAAAGAAGATACACAAAAACGCTTAAACGAAATAACAAAAATGGTGCGATTCGCATTAGCGCAAAAAATAGATCAGAAATATGTACCAGAAATAAGATTTGTTTATGATGACACACTTGAACGCGCAGACAGAATTGAAGAATTGTTAAACCATATAGATAAATAAGCTAGGAATAGGGAAGGAATGAAACAAAGTCACATAAGAAATTTTTCAATAGTTGCACACATTGATCATGGTAAATCGACACTGTCCGATCGTTTGATTGAATATACGGGTGGTCTTGAATCACGTGAAATGAAGGCCCAGGTTTTGGATTCTATGGATATTGAACGTGAACGTGGAATTACTATCAAAGCCCAAACAGTGCGTTTAAATTACACTGCTAAAAATGGCGAGACATATCAATTGAATTTAATGGATACGCCTGGACACGTGGATTTTTCGTATGAAGTATCTCGCAGTTTGGCGGCATGCGAAGGCGCAATTATTTTAGTCGATGCGACCCAGGGAGTTCAGGCACAAACATTGGCCAATGCGTATCTTGCGCTGGATAATGATTTGGAAATGTTGCCGGTATTAAATAAAATTGATTTGCCGTCCAGTGATGTGCAATCAACCCGCGAACAGATTGCAGATGTCATTGGTATGGATGCGTCAAATGCATTGTGTGTTTCTGGTAAGACCGGTGCTGGTGTCCCAGAGTTATTAGAAGAAATTGTGAATAAATTACCTGCGCCAAGCGGTGATGAAAATGCCCCAACACGTGCTTTGTTGGTTGATTCTTGGTACGATTCTTATCTGGGTGTTGTTGTGTTGGTTCGTGTGGTTGATGGTAAATTGTCGCGTGGTCAAAAGATAAAATTTATTGCAACGGGCGCAGAATATGTTGTTGAAAATGTTGGTTATTTCACACCAAAAATGGAAAATGTAGATTCGCTTTCAACTGGTGAAATAGGTTTTATTATTACAGGAATGAAAACAATTCATGACTGCAAAGTAGGCGATACAATTTGCGATGCAAAAAGTGATGTTGAAATGTTGCCTGGATTTAAACCATCTGTTCCAGTAGTGTTTTCATCCTTCTTTCCTGTGGAAGCAAATGATTATCCTGACCTGCGTGAAGGTGCGGAAAAATTGGCATTAAATGATGCTTCATTTGTGTTCACAACAGAAAAATCATCTGCACTTGGGTTTGGTTTGCGTTGTGGTTTTTTAGGTTTATTGCATATGGAAATTATAAGCGAAAGATTAAATCGAGAATTTAATTTATCGTTGATAAATACTGTTCCAAGTGTGTTATATAAAATTCATTTACGTGATGGTTCAATAATGGATTTAGAAAACCCCGCAGATATGCCAGATATAACACGTATCGAATCTATTGAAGAACCATGGGTGCGTGCAACAATTATGATGCCAGACAAATATTTGGGTGCGATTATGGAATTGTGTGCATCGCGTCGTGGCGTCCAAGAAAATATCTCATACGTTGGGAATCGCGCCGTATTGGTCTATCAATTACCTTTATCAGAAATAGTGTTTGATTTTTATGATCGTGTAAAATCATTGTCATCTGGTTATGCTTCTTTTGATTATGTTTTATATGATTATCGTGTGAGTGATTTGGTAAAGGTTTCTATTTTGGTAAACGATGAAAATGTGGAACCTTTATCATTCCTTTGTCATCGTGCAGCAGCAGAAAAACGTGGTCGACAGATAGTTGAAAAATTGAAAGATTTAATTCCAAGACACCAATTTAAGATACCACTACAGGCGGCTATTGGTGGCAAAATTATTGCACGTGAAACAATCGCTGCATATCGCAAAGATGTTACCGCAAAATGTTATGGTGGTGATATTACACGTAAAAGAAAATTGTTGGAAAAACAGAAAGAAGGTAAAAAACGTCTGCGCACTTTTGGTAATGTAGAAATACCACAATCTGCATTTATCAATGCATTAAAGGTTGGTGAATAATGTTGAAATTTGTTAAAGATTATAAAGATTGGCAAGAAGCAAAAAAGAAAACTGTTGTTGCGCAGCAGAATGTCAGCAAACAGTTCAACAACATGCTGGGGCATATTTCTTTACCGCATTTTGGACACAATCTTTCTATAGAAGCTGCGTTTATAAAAAGTGCCCCAAATCCAAAAACACAACCACAAGAATGCAAACAATATATGGATACATATTCACATATATGCCATGCATATCCTTGTTTTTATGTGATATATAATCCGTTTGATCATATTGGTGTGGATAAAGTTTATACAGAAAAACAAGCACAAAGATGTATGAATAATCTTGAAGATGGGACAATTTACGAAACATTTTGTCGGGGATGTGATGCTTTCAAAGATTTAGTTGAATATCAATCATTGTATGCACAATTCAAAATGGCACAAGAAAAACAAAATAAGGCAAAACAAAAATTATTGGATAATTTTCGTTTCTGGAAACAACAAACAAAATAAAGGAAAATAAAATGGCACATCAATTTTTCTTTAATTCGTATATTCTTGACAGTTTGCCTGCGCCAGAAGTTGGATTTGATGTAGTCCAGGATTTATCCGAACCAAGATTACGTATGTACATAACGCAACGCGGTGTAAAAAGTTTCTTTGTTCGTAAACGTATAAATGGACGCGATAAACGAATCATTATTGGTAAATATCCTGAAACGGATATTGAAGAAGCGCGTTCAAAAGTAAATGAAATATTAAATGATGCATCTAAAAAAATTCCAACGCGCAGAAAAAAAATTTCTTTTAAAAATTTTATAGATTTATATCTTGAACACAAAGTGCGTCGTGGTGAAGATTCTTTGAATAAATTAAAACGTGCAATAAATTTACATTTCAAAAATTTATTTGAAAAAAATATTCAAGATTTAACAGATAAAGAATTGCAACACACTCTTGATAATATAGATGGTCGTGCAATGGCTGCACGTATGCAAGAGTTATTGCAAAGTGTATTTAATTATGCGATTGGCATGGGATATATGAAAAACAATCCAATGGAAAATATAGAACGCATTGTTGTTGTAAGACGTCAAAGAAAATTAAATAAAACAGGATTACAAAAACTGTTATCCGCAATTAAAAAAGAAAAAGACATAAATTTACGTTCTGCGTTTTTAATGTTGATTTATGGTTTCGCACCGAAGACAAAAGTATTTAAAATGCGCTGGGAAGATTTAGATTTCAATCATGATATGTGGGGAGATTTTCCTTTGTCGGACAGGGCAATTTTATTATTACAGGATATACCCCAGGATGGTGAATGGGTATTTATGGGACGCGGCAGATTCCATTTAACAGATCCACGCGTCGCATGGAAACGTATTGCAAAAAATGCTGGTGTTCCAGATGTGACAATTGACGATGTATACAAATTCTTGATGCATGCATTGGTTTGGCATCCAGATAAAGATGTTTTACGTGATAATATGAACGATTTATTGACCGATTTATTCGCATAATATATTTTTTATGAAAGTCAACCATTTGTTATAGTTTGTTATAATTTCTTGACACAACTGTCATAAAATGATATTTTGTTAGAAAAGGCGCTGGGTAAAAACGGGCCACAAGATTAACAAAAACAAAGGATATGAAATGTCAACTTTTGAAAAAGTAAAAAAAATCGTATGTGACAAATTGGGTGTTGATGAATCTAAGGTTACAGAAACTGCTTCTTTCGTAAATGATTTGGGTGCAGATTCATTGGACGTTGTAGAATTTGTTATGGAAGTAGAAAAAGAATTCAACATCACAATTCCTGATGAAGAAGCAACAAAATTGGCTACTGTCGGTGATGCTGTTAAATACATCGAAGCACATGCAAAATAATAGCATTTGTTTTTAAAATATATTTTCCCACCTTTTATGGTGGGATTTTTTTATGTCATAATATATGTAATTATGTTATAATAAGTATATTGTAAGAGAATTAAAATCAAACATAAAATGGCAGAAAAGCATAGAAATTTGTACAAATATGCGCATATATGTACTGGCAGGTTTTGTCGGACCTTTTTTTGTGTGTTTTTAATGATGTTTTCATTTATTTTATGTGTTGTATCTGATGCTTTCGCAGACGAGGATGCGGATTTGGCGAATAAAATTGCAAAGATGATATCTTTGTCTTCTGCATATACTGGTGCCGAACCGACACAAGAAGAAAGGGAATCTTTTTTGCGTGAATGTGAAGAATATGAAAATGCATATAAAAATGCACGTGAAAACGAACAATCATTAGCCAACAGAACATTGACAGCGGTTACAACTGCCGCAACTGGTATTGGCGGTATGGAATTGGCACGTGGATTGGCTGAACAGACAGCGGATAAAAATGCAGACGCCAGCATGGATGCATATATTGCTACATTCCGTTGCACATATGGTAATGGGAAACAGGTAAAAGCGGGCCCAGAAGAAATTGAATTACCGGGTGGCAACGATCAAAATATGATGAATTTGCGTGCCCA
>OMQP01000049.1 GCA_900313285.1 uncultured Pseudomonadota bacterium | reverse complement strand
CTTGGTACAGATGATTTGAATACACCTGTCGATTTTCCTGATATTGCCGACAAATTAGCCGATGCTATGTTAGACGATTCAGCGGCACGCGGCATTTTAATCTGTGGCACTGGGGCAGGGATGGAAATAGCAGCAAACCGTCATCGTCATTTACGTGCATCTCGTTGTGAACGTCCAGAACAAGCACGTGACGACCGCTTTCACGATGATATAAACGTTTTGACTTTGGCCGCAGACGATATAGATATCGAAATTGCGTTTTTGTGCGCACAAAGTTTTTTAGAAAGCCCATTTGATAATATTGAAAAAAGAATTCGCAGAATTCAAAAAATATCTTAAAATAAAAACCGCCTTTTTTGGCGGTTTTTATTATTTCTTTATCACAAAATTAACCAATTTCTTTGGAACAACTATTGTTTTTATTATTGTTGCTCCATCCAGTTGTTTTGCAGCATTTTGTTTTGCAGTTTCAACCAAATCGTTTTCTGCAATATCAACAGGGACAACAAAATCTTTAACACGTTTTCCGTTTACAGACACAACTATTGTCATATCGTTTTCGACCAATTTAGACGCGTCAAAACTTGGCCACGGTTCAAAGACCAACATATCTTTATGTCCCAGTTTTTCCCAACATTCTTCGGTTAAATGTGGCGCAAATGGATTTAACATTTGGATTAAAACTTCGTATGCAGCACGCGGCATTTTGCCACCTGGAAATTCGTTGATAAATTCCATCATCGCAGAAATCGAAGTATTAAATCCCATATTGCTAATTCTGTCTGTGACATCAGCAATCAATTTGTTAACCAATCTGTCTTGGTCTGGTGTCAAAGGTTCGTCTGTTAAATTATCAGAAAAATTTTCAACACGTTTTAAAAATCTTTGAACTCCCGCCAAAGCACCTTCGTTCCACATGGTATTATTTTTCCATGGTCCCAACGACAAAATTGTCACACGTGCAATATCTGCGCCAACTTTGTCCAATAATTCAGAAACCTGGAATCCATTACCACGTGATTTAGATATTTTGTACCCATCACTACCCAATACAAGACCCTGAGCCGTACGTTTTGCATATGGTTCTGGGGTATTAACCAATCCCATATCATAAAGTGCATGATGCCAAAATCTTGAATAAATCAAATGACGAGTATTATGTTCATGACCACCATTATAATGATTTACAGGCATCCAATTTTCCATTTGTTCGCGCGAACAGAATTCTTTGTCATTTTTTGGATCCAGATATCGCATAAAATACCATGACGATCCTGCCCATCCTGGCATCGTATCTGTTTCACGTTTTGCAGCACCACCACAACATGGACATTTAGTATTTACCCAATCAGTTGCACGGGCCAGGGGGCTTTCCCCGTTATCAGTTGGTTTGTAATCTGTCATATATGGTTGCAACACTGGCAGTTCATCTTCCGGTACAGGTTGCCACCCACATTTATCACAATAAACAAGCGGAATAGGTTCTCCCCAATACATTTGACGTGAAAATCCCCAATCTTTTAATTTGTATTTTGTAGCAGCACGAACAAAGCCATGTTCGGTTCCATATTTAATAGCGGCAGCAATTGCTTCTTCTTTACCCATGCCGTTCAAAAATTCTGAATTTATATGTTCACCATCCATTTCCCATGCAGCGTTTTCAACATCACCGCCTGCCAGCACAGGAATTATCGGTAAACCAAACTTTTTGGCGAACGCCCAATCACGACCATCATGTGCAGGCACTGCCATAATTGCACCGAATCCATAATCAGCTAAAACATAATCAGATATAAATATTGGTGTTTGTGTATTATTGAACGGATTAACCGCTTTAATGCCTTTTAATTCAACACCTGTTTTTTCTTTTGTTGCATCGGTTCTTTCGATTTCAGATTTAGCAACAGATTGTTTAATATAAGCTTCCACTTCGTCTTTATTTGAAATTAAACCGTCATTCAACCATTTGCGAACCAATTCATGTTCTGGTGCCAACACACAGAATGTTACACCGAATATAGTATCAACGCGGGTTGTATAAACCGTCATAACATCATCACCGACATGAAAATCAACTTCTGCACCAACAGATTTACCAATCATGTTTATTTCGTCTTTTTTGATACGTTCATCAAAATCGACATCTTTCAAACCATCTAATAATTTTTCAGCATAATCGCCCAAACGTAAATTCCATTGTAATTTCAGTTTCTTTTCAACATCCCCATGACAACGATTACATTTGCCATCTTCCAATTCTTCGTTCGTTAATGTTGTTTTACAATTAGGACACCAATTCATAGGCAATTCAGATTTATATGCCAAACCGTTTTTAAAGAATTGTATAAACATCCACTGGGTCCATTTTATAAATTCAGGATCAGATGTTGCAACACGGGTTTCCGGATTAACCGACCAGCCAGCTTGATCTATAACAGCAGCATAAGATTTCTTTAATTCTTCAGCGATTTCAGCAGGATGACGTCCCATCTTTGTTGCATAATGTTCGGCAGCAATTCCCATGGCATCGAACCCCATAGGATATAAAACATCATATCCCAAATGACGACGAAAACGGGACACAACGTCCATTCCTGTATAAATCAACATGTGCCCAGCATGCAAACCGGCACCGGACAAGAAAGGAAATTCGACCAATGTATAAAAACGTGGTTTTGAACCATCATTTTTTGGAACAAATGCGCGTTCCGCGCGCCAACGTTTTTGCCATTTTGATTCACGATCAAATATATGTTTCATTTCGTCGTTCATATCTATCACCATTTTATAATTAAATTCACCGAACAATTCTATATTTAACAGGCCGAAAAATCAAGTTTTTTATAACAGAAAAGGGCGGTATAACCGCCCAAAAATTGTAATTATTTTCATCCTTAGAAAATTTTATTTACAGCGATATGCCAGAAACGCTTTAAATCAGCCAATGATTCAAAAACAAATCTGTCAACCATATTTGATGGATGGCCATACATTGCATGTTTCCAACAATAATATGTTAGAAAAGCGAAAACGATTGTTAAAACAATACGCAATACCGCCGATGTTCCAGCCAATGTTCCATATACTAAACAGCGGAAACAAATCACCGCAAAAACCAAAGTTAAAATCCACATTAAAACAACTGAATTAAACAACATAGAAAATATAGCCATATATTAACTCCTTTATAACAATAGGAATTATATCACAAAAAAGCACATATAACAAAACTTTTTATTTTTAATCTTGCATTGGTTTTGCATTATTTACTAGAATATAAATGACGCAAATATTTGCGTTTGGTTGTTGTGCAAAAAAACACCGGAGAGAAAAACCAATGCAAAAAATTTTATATCGTCTTTTATTTGCGATATTCCTAGCCATAAATGGTGTATCCGGTCATGCAGTCACAGAAACATTACAATGGTATGTTGACAACGATTTATATGCAACCACAACATGTGAATCTGGTGGCGATATAACATTGCCAACACCCCCAACAAAATATGGTTATACTTTTCAAGGATGGGCGGGTTATACCAAAATCGAATATATTGAATCAAATGGCACACAATATATTGATACGGCCGTATTAGGCGGAAATATAGGTAGGGTTCACATGGAATTCAGTGCACTTTCTGCAGATACAACTATTATGGGGGCTTTTAGCAACACAAGATTGCAATGTTTTATAGATTCCTTTTGGTTTGTTACATTTAGAACATTTGTTACAAATTCAACAGGTGACAACATTGTTAAAATACAAAGCAATACAAAAATTAGTATAGATTGGAACATAAAAGACGGATCAACAACTATTAATAATACATCATATAGTTTGAATTCAGGTACGTATGAAAACATAAATTACACAATGTACTTATTTGCTGGTAATAATAATGGTAATTTATCTACTCCTTCTACGATGATTTTATATTTGTGTAAAATTTATGACAACAATGGAGTCCTTGTGCGTGATATGATACCTGTACTTGATTCAAACAATATTCCATGCATGTATGATTTGGTTGAAGACAAATTTTATTATAATGCTGGAACTGGTGATTTCATAGCCGGACCAATTGTTAATGAACAATGAAAAAGATATTTATAATTTTTATCTTTTTGTTTTCTGTAAATGCATATGCGTTATACACACAAAACATATCCAACGCATGCGGAATAACCCAATCAAAAATGCGCGCCATTTTTGAACCAAACGAACACATATGTCAATCTGGATATTTTTTACCCGCGAATACTGACGGATGTCGTCCATGTCCAATCGATCATGTATGCGGTGGTGGAACATTTAAATTTAACGAACGACAAAGCCAGGGCATCATCTATAAAACATTAACCCGTAATGCCACAAACGCATGCGCATCAAATATATCAGCCACATTTGAACCCGTAACCGTTTTGCTGCATTATGATAATGGCGACGGCACATCACAAAACGACACCTGTGTTTATGATAATTTAATAACACTGCCAACCGCCCCAACACGAACCGGTTATACTTTTTCAGGGTGGAAATTACAACCACAAAATAACAAAGAATAAAACTTTTCCGTAAAGATTATGTATAGTTTGACACAAAGAGAAAGAAATACCGATTTACATTAAATTCCCATAAAAACCGCAGATTTCTGCATTTTTCAGCACATTTTGCCCACGTTTTTGGGTGTTTTTTTGGCAATTTTTATTGTTTTTTTGGCAAAAAATCGCCAAAAAATCCCGAATTTCTGCGATTTTTGGCATTTTTGGTCCACAAAACCACAAAAAATATCAAATCAACTATAACGGATGCGAACATATAAATATATGATTAAATAAAATTTGCTTGACGAGAACAGGGTGCTTTTTATATAAAAAACACAATTTTACGGGGCAAAAACAAAAAATTCCAAATAAAATAATTATAAAGTAAAAACAAACAGATAAAAATTTTTTGTAATAAAATAATTTAAGAAAAAAATATTTTTCAAAAAAATTATAAAAAATAAAAAATTTATAAGAATAAAATCTCATATTTTAATCAAAATTAACAATTTCGCATATTTATACAGCAAATAAAGATATCAGCGCTTTCTATATACTAAACTATACATAATATACATTATGCGCCTTTGTAATATTGTCTTTTCAGGCAATCCCCCGCGGTTTTCTGCGGTTTTTATAAACAAAGGTTTTGTATTATGAAAATTATTATAAAAATTATAAAAAATTATTCTGTTGTACATATATATGCACGCATTATTTTAAATATTGATATTAAAAATCATATTTTTAAATATTTATTTTATATATTTTTTATCATTATTTTTGTTTTTATATTATTATCCCCTAATACGCAGAAAACCGCCCTTTTCGGCGGCTTCTGTATATATTTATGACAAAGATGTTAGCAGACTAACTATTTGATTTTAGCTGCTTTTTTCGCAACTTTTGCAACTTTGCTAACTTTTTCTTTCAAAGATTTCAATCCCTTGGCCAATTCAGCTTCTTCTGCCGGGCCAATTTTTTCAGCTTTTACAGCGCTGCAGCAATATGGGCATTTCGTAGCCAATTTGCTGATAGTTTGTTGGCAATATGGGCATGCACGTGTTGTAACTGGGCCTTTGCCACGCGCAGAATTAGCAATTTTAACAATGATAAATACAGCGAACATTGTTATCAAGAAACTGATTATAGTATTTAAAAATGTTCCCAAATTTAATGTTGTTGCACCTGCTGCAGTGGCTGCTTCCATTGTATTATAATGAACGCCTGGTTCTCCACCGCCAATTACAAAGAACCATTGGGAAAAATCAATTCCGCCAACCAACATCCCAACCGGTGGCATAATAATATCTTTAACCAAAGAATTAACAACGCTGGTCATAACAGACCCAACGATGATACCGACAGCCATATCGATTGCGCTGCCTTTGTTAATAAATGTTTTAAATTCTTTTAACAGTTTCATTTTGTTCTCCTTTTTTGTTTTTTTGTTCAATGGCATTTAATACTTTATTTAATGTTTTATGAATATTTTCATCGCGTGTTTCAACCATGATGTCAGCCAGTGCATATATATTATAACGTTCTGATATCAATTGGGCCAAAATTTGACGTGAATCTGTGTTCAATAATTGCGGACGGGTATGACGAAAATTTGTCCTTTTTACAAGCAGTTCTAAGTCGGCTTTCAACCAAATTGTTAGCGCTTTTTCCAGAACAGTTTGCCGTACCGCTTCTGTTATAAAAGCACCTTCTCCTGTTGATATAACTTTTACCAAAGGTGGCGTATCTATAATGCGTTCGATGACTTTTTGTTCAACGCGTCTAAATTCTTTTTCGCCATACATAGAAAAAATATCAACCACACTGCACCCGGCTGCTTTTTCTATTTCTTTATCAGAATCTACAAATGGAATTCCCAAATGGCGAGCCAATGCACGCCCTACACTGGTTTTACCAGCCCCCATCAAACCAACCATTACAATTGGCTTATCCAGTTTTATTTGTTTTTTGTTTCTCATGCTGGATATTTTATATAAAAACTAAAAATAAGACAATAAAAATTTCACAATGGACTAAAATATGATATAATACATGTATATAAAATAAAGAGAGAGAAAAATGTCCAAAAAATCAAATATACATTTGTTCGTTTTTACTGGTGCCCTGCTTTGCATGGC
>OMQP01000003.1 GCA_900313285.1 uncultured Pseudomonadota bacterium | reverse complement strand
GTTAATTTTGTATCTTCGTTATACCATTCCAGGTTTATTGTGTTTGCTGTCCAATCTGCTTCCAAATTTGCAGGACCGGTTGCCGTACCCAATGTTGTTTCTACGCAATCATTTGTGGGAGCTGGTTCTATATGGTTATTTGAATCTTTTGCGTATGTGGGGGTTATTATCGCTATTGCGGTTATGGATAATATTATTTTACAAAGACACCCGTGTGTGTGTGTGTGTGTAGATTTCTGCGGCTTTCATGACTTTATTCCCTTTCCTTTCGTTCTATTATATCACAAATGGGGGTGGTAAAAAAAGTGGAAAAATAAAAAATGCCCAAACGGGCATTTTTTATGATTTTATTTAATAACTTTTTATCTTAAATAAAATGTTATTGTTGATACGACGCGAACACGTTTATTTATAGATTGTTTTTCATTATCGGACCAAGCATCCGTTTGGTCGCGCGATGAAATGCTGAATACACCCTGGTTTGCAGATTGTATTTTACCCAATTTTGCGTTTGCGTCCTTTGCAAATTGTTCGCCCGCCGCGGTTGCGTTTTTCGTTGCCGCTTCTATCATTTGTATTTTTATATTATTCAATCCATTGAAAACATAGATTGGACCCGCGTAATCTTCGGTTACTGTCACACCCTGGCGCACCAGGTCGCCCATTTTACGTGATACTGCGTCCACCAAATTTACAGAATTTGAACGAACCATTACACCGGTTTCGATAACATATCTGTCGTTGTTATCTTGGCCCTGACGTTGTGCATCGCTGTATCCTGCGTATTTATCGCGAACCTGGATTCGCATATTTTGTATTTCGTTTTCTTCAAATCCATTATCTGTTAAAAAAGCATGTGTTTTTTGTATATCCGAATCAATATCGGCCTGGACACGTGCTAAATCGCCGCCAACACGGTTGAATTTAATATTCCAAACCGCTGTATCCGCCACAACATCCATTTCTGCCAATCCTTTGACCGTCACAGTGCGACGCGCCAACGATCTATAAACACCATTTCCAATGAAAAAGCCCGCCAAAGCCACGCCAAATGCCAAAATAATAACCCAAATTGTTGGTAAATCTTTAAATTTTCCCGATAATTTCATGGTATTTCCCCCTTTCTTTTACTGCAAATATTATAAACACAAGTGAAAAATAAAGTCAATATGAAAAAAATATAAAAAAAAGTACTTGCAAAATTTGCGAAGGGGGTATTTGTGTGATACAATAGTATTGAAAAGAGAGAAGAGAGAAGTGTTCAAAAAACTGTTTTTAACCAGCATTATCGCACTGTGTACACTCGTACCAGTATATGCAGACGATTCGTTCGTTACAAACGAATCTACATGCGATAACGACACTTTGGGTTCAACAGAAAGTGCGAACCTGGTTGCAACATGGACACCAAACCCTTTTACAATTACATATGCATGTGGTTCCCCAATAAATGGTTCTGCGTCAACAACAACTGGTCCAACAACCACAAAAACAGATGTTGAAATGGACGGGGCATATACATTGGCAGCAGCCGATAACTGTTCATTAACCGGTTATACTTTTGCTGGGTGGGCATGTCCAAATTTACCGGGCACCCCAACATTACCAACCGACGCACAAACAAAACTTTATTTTGCCGGCAGTGCCACCGGAACATACAGTTATGCTGGCGATGTCACATGTACGGCACAATGGACACAAAATAAAGTTAATCTTACTTGGTATGACGATACTGTGGCGAACAATGGCCAGGCGATTACTCTGCCCCAGGGCAGCCAGGCTGGAACATGTACATACGACAGCACAATTACATTACCTGCTGAACCAAGTAAAACCGGATACACCTTTAAAGGATGGAAAGTCAGACCGACGAATCCATAAAACGAGTTTCATAGTCCCTTCCTGTGAAAACAAAAAACCGCAAATTCTGCGGTTTTTTTGTTTGTTATAATTCTTTTGTTGTCGTTTGTACGGGACCTGACATGTAAGATTTAAAATTTGCCAACGATGCTTCGTATTTATTTAAAACAACTTTTAAATCCCAATATTCATCTGAACGCAATCTGTCCATACGCTTTTTTGCACGTTTTACACTTAGTTTGCTATCTACTTTTGCCCATATCTTTTGCTGTTGTTCTTTGGGCAAATCATAAAATTCAGGGTAATGTTCATCAAGGACACTGTTGTAGACATCATAATAATCATCCCAAGTAAACATATCTACGCCTTCATTTGCTTTTGCTATTATTGCATCCTGTTGTTCTTTTGGCAGTTCGTTGAAATCAGGGTATAGTTCATCTCTTATGCTAAATTTAAGTTTTTCATAATCGTCAAATACTTTTTCCCATTCAGCCCACATTTTATTTTTCTGTTCATCAGGTGCATCCTGATAATCACGAAGATGTTTTTCCAGATTTTTTTTATATTTAACCGCTCTGGGATCTTGTTCAACCTGATTCCAAATTTTTTCTTGTTCTTCATCAGAAAGTTCATAAAAATTCGGGTAAATTTCTTTCCTTTTTTCATCTAATGTTTCTCTGTATTTATCATATTTTTGTCTTGCTGCTACTACACGCGGATCCTTGTCTATTTCCAAACTTATTTTTTTACGTTCTTCGGCAGAATAATCACTATAACCAGAATAAATTTCTTTTCTTAACTTTAGTCTAAGGCCGAAATATTCTTCTGTTGCTTTTTTCTCTTCAAAAACCATCGCTGCAGATTTTACTTTCAACTTGTCGATGATTTTTTGTAAAAATTGAATATAAAATTCTGGTTGTTTTTTTGCACGTTCTTGCAATACTTCATTTATGTGTTTCTCGACAACTTCACCTATTTTAAAAGAACTTACTTCCGTTGGATTTGCCCTGTACCTTTCGTATCCGTCGGATTCTGGTTTTGCATGAACATAATTCCCATAATCCATGATTTGTGATCCAACCATCCCCATATTTGGAAATCTTCGATCTATAAAATGTCCGTATTCATGACTTAACGTGTTAATAAAATCTCCAAAACTAGATTTACGTGAAACCACTAATTTTTTTTCTCTATTTCTGTAAAAACCACCATAAATCGCTGTTTTGGCTTTTGAAGGCCAATATTTTTTAAGGAATTTTTGTATAAAATCATGCACTGCATCTGAAAAACGATTTGTAGGCAAACGATATAATTCTTTGTCCAGGTATTGTGCATCTATTGTAATATTTATATTTAAACGCTTGTTAATCGCATTTATTATATCAACAATTAATTTTTGTATCTGTTCTGTATCCAATAATTCAAAAGACCAAGCTGCCATCAATATATCAGGATTGGAACAAATAATTTCTTCATATATCTTGGCATATTCCATTGCGCCCCGTTCCATTGCGGCAGGTTCCAAAGAATCTTTTAATAAATTTCTAAAATTATCCCTGGATTCTGTTTTTAAAATGCTTAATTCCTTTAAAGCGCGCGCAAGTTTTACATTAAACGTAGAAAAATTACCTAGTGTCTCATTTTGAATATCCTCCTGTAAGTGAGGATCTTGTTCAACCATTTGTGTAAACTGTTCCAACGTAATATTTTTAGGGGCATATTTTTCATATGCTTGTTTTATTTGTTCCGCTGATACCATATGTTTTTTCGACATTAAAAAACCTTAATTTATTTGTATAGATTTTATCACAAATCTGGTATTTTTACAAACAAAAACCCGCAAAAATGCGGGGTTGAATTTTATGGGCGGGTGACCTTTCCTCGATACACAATAACAAAAATTAAAAAATGACCCTTTGGGTCATTATTCAATATCATGTTTCCAAGCACGAACTTTGTATGCTCGATTTTCAACCCTTGCTTCGCTTCGGTGAAAATCGGCATCGGGTGACCAGATTGCTTCGCTATCGCTACGCTCCCTTGCAAAATTTGCCTGACGGCAAACCGGCGTTATTCCGCCTTTTTGCTGCGGGTCGAACTGGCCTCTGCCAGTTCTAGAATCTGGTCACACCGAATAAATTAAAATACCGCCACTTCGGGCGGTATTTTAATTTATGGGGCGGGTGACCAGATTCGAACTGGCGACATTCGGTACCACAAACCGACGCTCTAACCAACTGAGCTACACCCGCCATAACTTTTGTGTGGGATATCCCACTTGTCTTTCTAATGGTGGAGCTGATCAGACTCGAACTGACGAGTGCGTTTGCATGTCATCAAGTGTCCCAACCCGTTCCACTTATCAGATTCTAACTTTCACTGTTAAAATCTGGTGGAGCTGATCAGACTCGAACTGACGACCCCTTGCATGCCATGCAAGTGCTCTACCAACTGAGCTACAACCCCATGCGAAAAAGTATTCTATATTTCTTCTTGCAAAAAGTCAAATCATTTTGCTAATCTTCTGTTAAGCATATTGTTAAGGAGTATTTGCTATGGATTATTCAATATTAAAATCTGAAACAGAACAAAGAACAGCACAAACACTGGAAGTATTACAAAACGAATTTGCTGGATTGCGCACAGGTCGTGCTTCTGTACATTTATTAGATGGTATCAAAGTCCCAGTATACGGTGCAGAAATGCCTTTGAATCAGGTTGCAACAGTATCAACCCCAGATACACAAACATTATCTGTAACTGTTTGGGATATTAACAATGCACCTGCAGTTGAAAAAGCGATTCGTGATTCTGGATTGGGTTTAAACCCAATGACAGCTGGTGGTGTTATCCGTTTGAATTTGCCACCTTTAACCGAAGAACGTCGTCGTGAATTAACAAAAGTTGCCGGTAAATATGCCGAAGATGCTAAAATTTCTATGCGTAATATACGCCAAGATGTTATGGGCAAAATAAAACGTGCTGTCACAGACAAAGAAATTTCTGAAGACGATCAACGTAAATACGAAGAAGACATTCAAAAAGTATTTGATGGTCGCTCAAACGAAGTTGATGCAATGTTAAAACAAAAAGAATCAGATATTATGTCTGTATAATTTCTTTGTTTTGCCAAAGGAATAAAATCATGTTTAATTTGTTCAAGAAAAAAGTAAAAGAATCAAAAACGATACAAAAAATACCACAACATATTGCTTTCATTTGCGATGGCAATCGCAGATGGGCTGAAAATCGTGGTCTGCCACCATTAATGGGACATAAAGCCGGTATTTCAAATTTTGAAAATCTGGTTGATTGGTTTTTTGCCCGTGGTGTTTCAACAATATCCTTCTATATCTTTTCAACAGAAAATTGGAACCGTTCAAAAGAAGAAGTTGATTTCTTAATGAATCTTTTTTACACAGAATTAAAGAAAAACATGAAACATGCAGTTGAAAAAAATCTGCGCTATCGTGTTATTGGTTCACGTGAAAAATTACCAAAAAGATTGGCAAAACTTTGTGATGAATTGGAAACTGTTTCCGCCGAAAATACTGGTGGAACTGTAGTATTCGCGTTGAATTATGGCGGTCAAGATGAAATTGTCCGCGCAGTGAATGCAGCAATTGAAAACGGCGAAAAAGTCGATAAAGATACTTTTGAAACATTTATGGATACTGGCGATTTGTTGCCTGTTGATTTGATGGTTCGTACAAGTAATGAAAACAGAATATCTAATTTCTTACTTTGGAAATTGGCATATGCAGAATTGTTGTTTGTGCCGGAACATTGGCCAGATTTAGTAAAATCTGAAAAATTGTGGCAACATATTTTAGATGAATTTCAAAAACGAGATCGTCGTTTTGGTGGCGGAAAAAAGAAAAATTATTCAGGGAAACAAAAATGAAAATATCGGAACTTTCTAATACGTCTTTGCGTTTTATAACTGCTGGGGGGATGTTTATTGTACTGGCATTGGTTGTTTTATTAGAAGCAACCTTTCCATCTTTACACGCAGTACGTTGGTTAAGTATTATTGTTATACTTGGTGCAATTTATGAAACGTTAACTCAATTCAGAAGTGTTGATTCTGGTGTATTCAACAAACATGTAAAATCTTTCATTGCTTTCTTTTGTTGGTTGATAATTATGCTGATATCTGCATACATTGTTGGTGGGTACCCATGGATTATGTTATGGCTGTTAATGATAATTGTTGGCGCTGATGTTGGCGGATGGTTTTTCGGTAAAGTCTTTGGTGGCGATAAGATGTGGGAAAGATTGTCTTCGCACAAGACATGGTCCGGACAAATTGGCGGAATAATTTGCGGAACACTGATGTCAGTATTGTTTTTCTTGATTATTAAGCCATACGGAAACGATTTTGTTTTCGCTGTGTTAATGGGTATCAGCATGTCTTTGTTATCTCAATATGGAGATTTAACAGCCAGCTATATCAAACGTTGTTTAAACATCAAAGATTTCAGCAATTTATTACCGGGTCACGGTGGTATTTTGGACAGATTTGATGGATGGATTTATATATTACCATTGATGTGGTTATTCATAGGATAATTGAAAGGAAAGAAAGATGCATACCATTTTAACCATTATTGCTTTGTTGATTGTTTTAGGTGTTGTGGTATTCGTTCATGAAGCGGGACATTTTATGGCTGCCAGATGGGCTGGTGTGCGTGTAGATGCGTTTTCTATTGGTTTTGGTCCGGCAATTATTAAATGGCATGATAAACATAATACTGTTTGGAAGTTATGCTGTTTACCACTGGGTGGATATGTTTCTATTTACGGTCAAGAAGACATGTTCAATCGTAAAAAATATGATGAATTACCAAAAGGCAAAAAGATTGGACATTATCTGTCTGTTCCTGCGTGGAAACAATTTATCATTATTGGCGCAGGTGTATTTATGAATTTTATGTTGGCTTGGGCAATTTATTCTGCTGATTTTATGTTTCGACCACGCAATATTCAATTACCTGTCATTGGTCAGGTTGTCCGTGACAGTGTCGCGTTCAAAGCAGGAATCAAGGCTGGCGATACAATTGTAAAAATAGATAATGCATCTATTCAAAATTGGGGTGAAATAATAATCGCGAAAGAATTGGCAGATAAACATGATGCAAATGTTATTGTATCGCGCAAGGGGAAAACTGTTAATGTCACATTGGCACCGGCAGAAAGATGGGGACTGATTGCAGATGGCAGTAAAACCATGTTCCGTAAAAAAAGTTTTGCAGGTGCAGTGTATTCTGGTTTGCGTGAAACATATTACCAATCAAAAACTTTGTTAGTTGTATTAAAACAAATTATTACTGGCGAACGTTCATCAAAACAACTGGGGTCTTTCATTACTATTGCCCAGGTTTCAGGACACGCATTAGAAGCAGGTTTCTTTATATTCCTGTCAATTATTGCTTTGATATCTGTTAATCTGGCTGTCATTAACTTATTACCCCTGCCCGTTTTGGACGGCGGATATTTGTTAATACTTATCATTGAAGCAATTACACGCAGAAAATTGGGTGGCAAAGCAATGGAAATAACTATATTGGTTGGATGGGTTTTAATAATGTTGTTATTTGCATTTACTATGTGGAACGATATAGCGCGCGTATTTGGTTTAAATTAAAAGGAACAAATTATGAGAACACTGGATTTTGTTGCAGGATTAACAATACCCCAGGCATTATCACGGGCATGTAATTTTGTAAGGAATACAGGCGAACCAGTATTGGCAGACATAAACGATATTATGATGGTCATAGATAAAGACACAGACATGCATAAAGCAGTCGTAGACTATCGTCAAAAACTGGAATTCAAATATGAAATTGAAAAAATGAAAAGACAGAGATAAAAATGAAAACACAACAATATAATGTAGAAACAGGAACAAGTATTAGAACAGCAGTTGAAAAAGCCATTATCATGGCACGTGCGGTGAACAACACTATCATTGTGAATTTTAACAAAGCACGATTTGCTGTAAACCCGGATTCACAAATTCAGGATGCTATTAACACGTATATGGATGTAAAAAATAAAATGTACGAAACAGAACAGCAATTAAAACAAAAAACAAAATAAAAAATGAAAATCAGAACATTAAATCTTTTATCGTTAATTACGTTTGTTGGCACTGCAAATGCATCTGTCATTTCACATATTGATATCAATGGCAATCAACGTATGGATGATGAATCTGTGCGTATTTTGGCTGGTGTAAAAAATGGTGATAACGTTGGTTCTGAAAAAATAAATAATATCGCAAAGGAATTACAATCAAGTGGATATTTTGAAACTGTTGATGTTAAATTAAATGGAAATGTTCTTAAAATAAACGTTGTTGAATCGCCTATTATTAACATGGTAACTGTTGAAGGTAATGACGAAATCGATACTGAAGATTTAAAAAAAGAAATTAAAACAAAAGAACGTGCATCATATGATAAATCTGTGATTGGTGCCGATGTCCAACGTTTATTGACATTGTATCAACGCAAAGGATTCTTTGGCACAAAAATAAATCCAAAGAAAATTGAATTAGATAATAATCGCGTAAATGTTGTGTATGAAATCAAAGAAGGACATCCAACGTATATCAGCGATATAGATTTTGAAAACAATAAAAAATTCCGTTCTTCTACATTACGTGGTGAATTGTTATCACGCGAACATGCGTGGTGGCGTTTTATGACACAGTTTGATGTTTATGACGAAGACAGAATTCAATACGATCAACAACTGTTACACCAATTTTATATGCGTAATGGATTCCTTGATTTTCGTATTACTGATGTCAAAGGAGCATTCACACAGGACCGCGAATATTATTCTGTCAAATATACATTGGACGAAGGAAAACAGTATAAAATTGGTAATATTACCATAGACAATCCATTTCCTGATGTTCCAGACAAAGAATTATATCGCGCTTTAACAATATCAAAAAAAGATGTTTACAATATTGATGAAATAGATGCCACAATGAATGCATTGCGTGGCGTTGTTGCAGACCATGGATATGCTTTTATAAACGTAGACCCTGTTCCAGATAAACATGATGATACTCAAATTGTCGATATAAATTTCAAAATCAAAAAAACAAATCGTATATATATAAACAACATAAATTTATTAAATAATGTTCGTACATTTGACAATGTCATTGAACATCATTTACCTATGCGTGAAGGCGATCCTTTTTCGTTACAAACCATTGAAACAGGTCGTCAAAATTTGATGCACACACGCTATTTCAAAGATGTACAAATGATACCAACGCGTCTTGCAGATGCAAATATGATGAATTTAGATGTAAAAGTTGAAGAACAGCCAACTGGTGAATTATCTGGTGGTATTGGATATTCAACTATTAACGGTTGGATGATAGATGCCGGTATCACAGAAAACAATTTCATGGGACGTGGACAAATTGTTCAATTAAGAGGTTCCATCGCTGAATATCAGCGTCAGGCATTATTCAGTTTTACTGAACCTTTCCTTTTCAATCGTGAATTATCAGGTGGATTTGATGTATCTTATACCCAATATAAATATTCAAGTTTAGGTGGCTATGGATATGATCGTGATTCATTCATGGTTGCCGGTCGTTTAGGTTGGCGTTTAACAGACCACTGGACACAAACAATGCGTTTATCTGCATCATTTGATCAAAACTATGATTTAAATCTTGGCGGATGGCAGAAGGCAAACCTTTATACATTAGGGACAAATTTACGTTATTATAATTTACATTCTAATTTCCAACAAAATACACATACTGGGATTGTTGGAAATATTGGTGCAGCATATACTGGATTTGGCGGAACAAATACTTTTATGCGATACAGCGCTGACATTGTTGGGATGGTAAAATTCTTTGATGACAGATGGCAATTGCGTTCATCATGGGATTTTGGATATCTGCAATCTTTGGATGGCGACAATTATATTCCACGTGTTTATCGTTATTTCTTGGGTGGCGAATCTTTACGCGGTTTTGATGTTGCTGGTGTTGGTTCACGAAATTGGGCATACAGAAATTATTCATTGGGTGGATTGTGGAAAGCTAACGGTTCTACACAGTTGAATTTCCCAATATTTATCCCTGACGAATATCAGGTCAAAGGTTTTGTATTTGCAGATTATGGTATTTTAGGGAAACCACCAAAGAGAGAATATACTTATTCTGGATATGCAGTAGAAAACGGAACGGTTGTTTATCATCAAGATAAAGAAAATCTTATAGATCAAGGTTGGCGTACATCTGTTGGTTTTGGTATTTATTGGAATACACCTATGGGACCAATGAATTTTTCATGGGGTTGGCCAATGAAACTTAACGAATATGATGATGAAAGACGATTCTTGCTGTCATTTGAAACTCAGTTTTAGTTGTTTTGGCTTGACGGGGGGAATAGATTTTTCTTATACTAAAGAAAAAGGAAAGGATAAAGAGATGAAAAAAATTCTTACGATTTGTGCTTTAGTAACGGTTATTTTGTCTGTTGCTGGTTGTGGTCAGATATATGATCGTGAACCAGTCAGCATTGGTTACGATAACAACGAATTAAAATTAAGTCCTTGCGCATGTATATTGGTATACAAGGCATAATGACGTTCATGGGGGGATGCTTTGGATTATCCAAACAATTTTGATGTACCGTCTTTTTCAGCGGGCAAAACGGTTGCTTTTTCCCGCGGTATATCTGTTTGGATATCCATTGTGTTTTTCCTAATTATTGCTGCCTGTGGTTTTATTTTATTAGGATTGCACCTTAAAAAAAATTATCCGTTTTTGATTTCTGTTGATCCATATACTGACGAATGGACTGTTGTTGCATATCCACGCGAACAAAAAGAAACCGTCCAACAATATCAGGTTATCCAGGAAATCTTTGTAAAAGAATACGTTAAAAATTGGTTTACAATATCCGACAATAACGAAATAAACGAAATGCGCTGGGACATGTGCAATATAGAAGAATGTTCAGAAGCAATACAATTTAAACCAAATAATATCAATTGTGCAATTGCTTGTAAATCTAGTAAAAAATTGGTCGAATATTTTGAGGACAATATATTACCAGAATATCAGGCACGCGTTGAAAAAGGTCATGAAACATGGACTGTCGATGGTATGTTAATTACACCACAAAATAAACTAAATGAAAAATCTGGCACTTGGCAAGTTATTGCAAATATAACATCCAGCATCAGTGGACCTTTCACCGTTTTAAGTTTTATTGAGATAAAACGCGACACAGACGCATATCCTGCGACATTTGGATATTACGTTCAAGATTTTAATTCATACAGGATTGCTAATGAATAAATTAAAAAACTTTCTTGTTGGTTCTGTTCTGTTGATAATCGTATTTACGATGGTTCTTGTGACGGCTTTGTTGTATCGTGCAAATGAACGCATGTCTGTAAAAACATATATATTTCAAATGAATAATCTTGCGAACGAACGTGTCGGCGAAATACAGGATATAAATGATATTTCTGTAAACGATTTAAGGAACAGATTGATAAAAAAATATGTATCAGAATACTTCAAAGTTATTCCGGGTGAAACAGACGTCACTAATCGTCCAATATTACAAAAATTAGGCCCAGTTGCCTTTAAACAATGGGAAAAAGACGAAGCAAAAACAATTGCTGATATGTCGGCAAAAAAAATGTTCCGTATGGTTCGTGTTCAAGATGATGGTATTGCAACCATTACAAAAATGAAAAATCCGAATTATAAAACAAATGATCTGGCAGAAAGTGTTTATTATGCCGTTCGGTATTATATGTATACATGGGAAAAACCTAATTCAATGGAAATCCAACCTACATATGACCAGGGAACTATTTATATTCAAGCAAAATTCAAACCTGGCATAAAACCAGATGTAAATGTACGTAAATATCTAGAAGAAGGGAAAGACCCTGCGGCTTTGATTATGTTTGAGGTCTTAAACGTTAGAAACAAGGATAACATATGATAAAAAAATTATTGTTTTTGATGTCTTTATGTTCTGTAATCTGCTGTGCAAATTTGTCTGTTGCAGAAGACGATTTATCTTTTGATGAATTTGCGATTATTGAAGATGGCGATGAAGATATAACAACAGAAACCGTTGCGCTTAATCTTGATGCCCAAACAATCGATGTTAAACAATTTGATATTGCTGGAATAATGTTGGGAATGAATTATGAAGAATTAAATAATTTATTTTTCAATGGCACATATCTTTATACCCCCCGAAAAAAAGATAGTATTATTTATACCATAAACAAAGAATGGAAATATAATTTGGATTATGAATGTCGTCAAAATAATATTTTTGTTCCGGAAAAACTTGAAAAATGCATCCGTTCTTTGGCACAAAGTCGCGGATTACTTTATGTTTCAGAAATACACTTAGAACGCACTTCTACCGGGGAAACAATAGATGTGTATTTGACCAGCAATGTATCAGATAACGTCGTATGGAAAATCGTTTACAACAACGATGCTAATATGATGGAAGGATCAGATGAAAAATTTGAAAATCAACGTGAAAAAAAGATTCTTGCATTTTGGCAGGGTGTTTTGGATAAATACGGCACCCCAAATTCTGATGAAGATAAATGGATTTCTTCTGAAAATCCATACGAACCAATGATGCAAGCATTCTATGGTCAATTGGTATTATCGGATAACGGTTTAAATGCATTTGATATCAGCGAAAACATTCAAAAAGCACGTGAAAATTTCCAGGCAAAACCATATGCGTTCTGATAAAACATCTTATCAAATTGGATTATATTCTGAATTTCTGGCACGCATGTATTTGCGATTTCATGGATATAAAATATTAAAAAAAAGATATATCACTGGTAAAAAAACTAATCGTGCAGAAATAGATATTATAGCGAAACGAAAAAATACTATCGTTTTTGTTGAAGTAAAAGCACGCAAAAATATTCCTGCAGCGTGGGACGCAATAACACCGATACAATCGGCACGTTTGCGTCGCGCTGCAGAAACATATCTTATAAATAATCATTGGAATGGCGATGCCAGGTTTGATGTAATTGTTGTATGTGGGCATAAAATATATTGGGCAAAAAACGCGATTTAATTTTTTATAACGGCGCTTTTAATCAGCGTCACATCTTCTTTGATTCCGTCTATTTTTAATTGTAATTGACCAATACCAGATTCTAAAATTGTTGTTCTGTTTTCTAAAGATGTTATTCGTTGATCCTGTCTTTCAATTTCAGACAATGAAGAATCTTGACGAGCGACCCAATAAATTAACCCTGCAATGAAAACCAACAAAAACCAACTGTCACGCAATACATCTATGATGCCCATGATATTCTGTTTTTTTGGCATGTTGTTATAATAATTTACCACAAATTATTGTGTTGGATTATTCCCCCTTTGAATTAAATTTTCAATTTGATGCACCAATGCTTTTTGTGCAGCCCACCAGCGTAACTCACTATCCGTCACATTTTGTCCCAAAACGCGTTCTATGGTCAAAGAACGTAAATGCGATAAAACTTGTTTTCCGTATGGTGTAGAAAAAGTACGCGCATATTGTTTTTCTATATCAGACATTTTTATCACCCTATATTGACATTTCTTCACGTGCCATTTGCGCGATAGGTGCAATATATTTTAATTCCGCATCACTGTGCAAAGATATTTTATCTATTAACCCACGACGCGATAATATTTGCAATCCGCGTTCACACAAAGGTCTGATAAATTCATGCAACAAACGTCCATATGTTGCACCCAATATACGAACCATATCAGAATTACGCGCTAATATTTCTGTAGCTGTCATTTCTTTATCTGATAATAATCCCAATCTGTCAGCTAACAATGTGTGTCTGATTCTGTCGCGCAAATCACGCAAAACAATTTGAGACACATCAAAATCTGCTCCACTGGATAACGGTGTTAATCCAGAACTGCCAACTGCTTTTGGAATTATTGCGCCCGGCGTCAAATTTATATTAGACAGATTTATAACGCCATCATCATCGGCTTGCCAAATGCCACTTACTGCAATAGTTGCATTTTTCAAAACTAATTCTACAACTTTGTTTGCTGTTTTTATGTCTGGCAAAGCACGCAACACAGGTCCACGTCCATACTGTTCACCACTAATCAAGGACCAACGGAAAATAATATATGGATTTGTTTCAAATGTTCCACGTGCAACAATATTATTTTCAATATCGCCCCCGATATCCAACCATGCAGTAAAATCTTTACCAATCAAAGATTGTACTAACTTTATCGGTGTTTGCGGATTATCTTTAATCATATTTTTTACATTGTTTGGTAACGTAACATTTGGATATCTTTCTGGAATGTCCCCAACAGGTACAGAGGTCGTATGAAAAACCATACCTGGTAATATTGCAATATCAGTCATTGGTATTGCGGTGAAAGAAAAAGCAGAATCTGCACCTATTGGATTTTCTGCCATAAATAAACAGGCCGTTCCCAAAACAACCAAATCAATATAACATTGGTGTATTGTTGTATAAAAATTGGAATCGTTTAAATGTGCTCGCAACATCGCTGTTGCAAAATCTGCATCCGGAGATAAATCACTTTCACGCACCAAATTTATCCACAAAGATTCTGGTGGAGTTAACAACGAATACATAGATGCAGCCAGATTATCAACTGCGTCTGATGCTGTTGCGTCAAAAAGTGTAGCAGTATCTGTATCATCTGTTGGTATAGTATATCGCATTGCTGTTTTCCAACGTGATAACCATACTTCTTGTTTTTCCAAAGCACGTTTATATAATTGCATAAGATTTTTTTGCATTTGTTTTCCTTTTGTTTTTAGATTTTGAAATCTGTATTTGCTTTCATTATTTTTGAATTCATATTTAACTGATGCATTGGGCATGGCAACATTGTCAAAGCACCTGCAATTGCATCTAATCCATCATCATGTTCCACAGAACCCATTGGCGACCAGGCCAACATCTCTGATAACAACATTGTTTGTTTTATTCTGTTGTGCATATACAATCGGCCTGTTGTCAAAATGGGTTCCAGCGCATTCAGAATTCGAGTTTCTTTCTTTGTATGATTTGAAATTTGTAAAATATTTATTTGTTTTTGTCTTTCGTTTGCAACATTACGCATTATTTCAGGTAATGCGTTTCCTAAACCATTTATTTCAACCCCTATTCTTGATAATCTGTGTTTCTGCATAAAATCAAGAACTGCATTACATTGTGTAGCAAGCGGATGAATATCATCATCTGAAACATACATATACATAACATCATGTATGAAAAAATTTCTGTTCTTATCATCCCTGTAAATTAAAACACATACACTGCCATCTGAATTTGCATGACCAGACGATGGGTCCCAATAAAAAGCATATCCTGTAATGGCATTTTCACCGATTCGAAGCCGTTGCCAATCAAAATCATCGTCATAAAAATGCACAGCCCCAGGATCAAGGTGTATTCGTTCATCTGCGACATATTCTAACATCATTTGCGCAGAAAAATGTCGCGGTCCCACAATGGTTTCCAATTCATGTATTTTTTCAATGGAAAACATCTCTGGCCATGCCGGATTTCCGGCGCTGTCCACTATAGGAATCTTCAAATATTTATACCCATGTAAAAAAGGTATTGAATTATTAAAATTTTCGTTTAATCTAATGGACATGGACTTTACTCCGAAAACTTTACCTACGAATTTAGAAGCCGAACAAGCAGTTCTTGCAGCGGTGTTGATGAATAACCGCGCATTAGAATCTGTATCTGAATTCTTGCTGCCGGAACATTTTTCACATCCTGCACACCAAGAAATCTATAAATTGGCACTTCGTCAATTCAGCGTTGGTATTCCTTTTGATATAATCACTGCAAAAACATATCTTGAACAACAGGGAACCCTGGAAAGTGTTGGTGGTGTTGAATACTTAACAAAATTGGCTTCTGCAGGTGCAACAGTCGTAAATGTCGAACATTATGGTCGTATTGTTTTTGATAATGCTCGTCGTCGCGATTTAATAAATCTGGGGCAATCTATCATAGATGACGCGTACACAGAAGATTTAGACAAAGATGTAAACACACAAATTGAATCCGCCGAACAAAAATTGTTTAATTTGGCATCTACTGGACAATCTGAACGCAATACTGCAACATTGGCAGATGCATTAAAAATTGCATTGGAAGAAGCTGCAAATGCATATAAAGCGGACGGAAAATTATCCGGTTTAACCACAGGTTTAGATGATTTGGACAAATCTATCAGTGGTTTACATCGTTCTGATTTGATTATTATTGCAGGACGTCCAGGTATGGGTAAAACGACATTAGCGATGAATATTGCTTTTAATGCGGCAAATGCAATATTAAATGGTCGTGCCAATGATCAATTCAAGGGCGCTGTTGCGTTTTTCAGTCTTGAAATGTCGCAATCTCAGTTGGCTGCGCGTGTGCTGTCTTCACAATCAAAAATTCCTACTGTCCGCATGCGTGAAGGAAGTTTATCAGATGAAGATTTTATGAAAATGTCCAAATACGCAGATGCTTTGTCAAAAGTTCCTGTTGTTATAGATGACACAGCTAATATGTCTGTTCCCGCAATAAAAACACGTGCTCGTCGTATAGCTCGTCAATTTGGTGGCATTGCTTTAATCGTTATTGATTATTTACAGTTGATGACTTCACCAGGCGGTAAACACAATGACAATCGTGTTCAAGAATTATCTGAAATCACTCGTGGATTAAAAATACTAGCAAAAGATTTAAATGTCCCTGTTATTGCGTTGTCCCAGTTATCGCGTAAAGTTGAAGATCGCGATGATAAAAGACCTGTGTTATCTGATTTGCGTGAATCTGGTTCTATTGAACAAGATGCGGATATTGTAATGTTTACGTACCGTGAAGAATATTATTTGGACGGTCGTTCACCTGAAAAACGTTTATCCGGATTGGCTTCTGAAAACGCAACTCAACATTGGCAAAACCGTCTTGATAAATCTCGTAATAAAGCAGATGTTATCATTGCTAAAAACCGCCATGGAAAAACAGAAACTGTACACCTTAGCTTTAACGGTGAATATTCTCTGTTTGATAATTTAAATCAGTTCACACAAAACGTTCCAGATCAAGATTTTGAAGTTCCTTTTGCATCACAAAATGACTCAAACGTTCAAAATATTTCCGATGTGAACGACATCCCTGATGATATTATTTAATTTTTCCTTGCCAAAGCCTTAAAAATTGACTAATATTTTGTCAACATATCTTTAAGGAGTCAATAAATGGCACAAGAAGAAATCATTTTTCCAAATAATATTCGCAACATTCGTGCTGCCAAGGGGCTGAAAATGACAGAATTAGCGAAACGCGCAAATTTATCTTTGTCCGCTGTTTCAAAGATTGAAAAAGGCGTTCGTCGTTTAAACCAAAAACAACTTTTGAATGTTTGCAAAATTTTGGGCTGTAAATTATCTGATATATTTATTCATGAATCAGATGCAGTCGCAGAAAATTGGCAAAATGAAATTAAACGCCGTTTAACCGATAACGAAGGCAGCGGATTGAAAATATTCGGCAGCGGGTTACGTAAAATCCGTCAACGCGCTGAAAAAACCATTGCCGAAGCTGCAAAAGCTGCAAAAATGACTTTGTCTGTGTACCATAAAATCGAAGTCGGTCAACGTGAAGTATACGAAAACGAAATTGATGTTTTAGCGAAAGCTTTTGGTTATACATCTGCTCAATTATTTGATGAAATCGCTAAATTATACAGCGCAGGCGAATTAACAAAACAAATCAACAAAGTTAAGGAACGTGTCAGATCTGTTTTGGAACCTGTCAATCCGATGTCTGGTTTAGACGTTCATGGTGGTTTGTACGGTGCACAATTATACGATAATGCGCGTAAAAAATTGGTACCTGTATTTGGAACTCCAAATGGAAAAGTAATCAAATTGAAAAAATCTGATGAAAATATGATTGTTGCTCCAACAACACTCGAAGGACACAATGGTATTTACGCTGTTATTCCAAATTCAAAACGTTTGAACGGTTTCATACCTGAAACATCATACGTTTTTGCAGATGCAAACTCAAAACCAAAGGTTGGTGATTTGGCTGTTTGCATAGACGCAGATTTTTCAAAATTAGATTCTGATGAAGTCGTTGACGCCCAAATTGTCGTTGTTCGTCAAGATTCTCATGGAAAAACATATGGCCATGTATCTAATCCAGAAGAAAAAATTTCTGGCAAAACAATGCACAAAATCGTAATGATTGTTATGCAATAAACGTGTTTAACCAAGGGGAGAGAAAAACATGCCACAGCAAGCACACATTATCGCACAACGTTTATTGAATCTTTACCGCCAAGAACATGTCATAGACGGTGGATGGGCTGCTGTTAATCAGGTTTTTATCCAAGAATCTAACGACCCGAAAGTTATCGCTGAACTTGAACTTTTGCCAACGGGCAACAAATTGATTGCACATATAAATAATTTACGAAATGGCAAAACCCCTATGAATTCCATCGACAAAGATTTGTTACCATATGGCGGTATGATGTCCGGACAATCTGTTATATTTGCTTTATCTGATGAAGAAAAAGCAGAATTAACAGCTGCTTTGGATGCATTTCAACCAAGTCCTGAAGGTTTGGATAAAATTAAAAACATACCTATCGTACAAAAATTTGGAAACGATTGGATTGAAAACATAAAATCTGCTATTGCTTCTGATGCGCCAATGCTTGAAAAATGGAAAATGGTTATCAGAACAGACAAAGCATATCGTATTTGGGATTCGGCAAACCAATTATTATCAGAAACATTGACAGAACGTAATCGGGCCCAGATTCAGGCTGACATGCCAGAATACGAAACATATTTACCTATGTTCGGTGAACAAGGTGAAACTGTTTTGGCAAAATTGCGCACATTTATGTCTTCATTATCGTAATTTATTCTGTTTTATATATCGTATCATATGTATGTGGTGTACCAATGTAAACCATTGTTCCATGTGGCGACAGAATAAAATCTAATTCTCGCAATCTTTCACGCAAATTAATTCTTTTTTGTTGTGTATTGCACGTGTTAGGCACTTCAACATCATCGCATATAATTAAATCCGAACGCATTCCAGTAATATTTCCAGAAATCCCCTGACAAATAACAGACGGTTCACGAATTCCTATGGGACGTTTTATAGTAATTTTATGCGTTCCCCATTCTTTCTTTACATCGGGCAGAATATCTTCACACCATGGATGATTTTCCAAAATATTTTTTATATGTGCCACCATTCGTGAAGCCAACCCTGATTCCGCAGATAAAATCAGTATTCTAGTTTCTGGTTTATAATATAAAACACTCGCAGCAAAAATCCCAACTACTGTAGATTTTCCAGAATGACGAAAAGCATTTAATAATCCCCTATGTGGTTCATTATTAAAAACATCAACCAAAAACTGCATTATTTGTTCATGATGTTTTGGTGTCTGCAAACCTAATAATCTGTTCCATTCATGTAAAAAACTATATGCTTCCGTAATCGTCATTGTTTTCTGTATCTGCAGGTTCTGTAACAGAACCGTAATCATTTATCAGTTTTGGTAATGCCCCATCCAATACATTTAATAAATTGTTATATAAACCTAATACCGCCCCACCAGACATTTTATCTTCTATGGTTTGAATGGCATAATGTATTTGTGTTAACAACGTATCATGTATATTCGCCCATTCAGACAAATCAATATCGATATTTCGAAAATCTTGGAATGCAGCCAATAAAAAATTAAAATCTGAATTTAAATCTTCCGGATCTATTTTTATTGTTGGCTGATAATCTATGATTCTGTTCAAAGATATTTGTCGAAATATATCTATTTGTTTTCCAGATTCTGGTGCGCTTGGAAAAACAACCAAACCGCCACTAAAATCTTCATTTGCATTGACATCATATTGAGTATTATCTAACAGAACATTATCTATGCAAACACGAACATCTTCATCTTGGAAAAAAGGGAAAGTAAATACAAATTCATTGTTTTCGCCATCCCCAGTATAAGAGATTTTATACATATTGTCCCCCTATCCTGCTATTTTATCTATGTTCGACAACCAATTTTTTATAATATTTGGTTTCTTTACCTTTGTTTTTTTAATTTTCTCGATATTGTTTTGACGTTTTTCATCGTATGGCATGGATGTTTCTGAACGCAAACGTTTTAATACTGCCTCTTCTGACAATCCGCGACCACTGTTACCGGTCGCACCGTATTTTGCACGTTGTTCTGCTAAAACCTTTTTAATTAAATTAGTTTTTGTATTTTCATCTGCTGCCATTTCAGCTAAAATTTTTTGTCGTTCATTTTCTGCTGATTTTTTTGCTTCTTTGTAATCTAAAACTTTTGTCACATCCGAAACTAATTGTCCCATAAAAACTCCTTTTAATTATAATGAATACCAACCATCTATTGTTACAGATAATATCGTTGCGGGTAATTGTTCACTGCTTGATATTGACCACATTGGTTGCATAGTATCAAATTGAACACCCAATAAATTCATGGATAAATCGCCAGTATAACCATTACTGTTTGTATCATAGGCACTGTTTGGTATTTCCAAACGCATACCGTTTATAAATACAGTTTTAGTATCCTTTAATCGCAAATTTATTTTTCGCGCTCTGACCTTTTTCGGTGCATGATTATTAACTATAAGTGGCAACGCAGAAACACAATATGCAAAACCATATGTGTTTGCATCATTTAAACAATCGTTATCAAATTTTTCTAAATAACAAATATTTTTTCTGCTTACAATCACATATGTTGTTCCATCTAAAACAGATACGTATTTAAAATCACCGTCTGTTTTATATGTGCCCCATGCAGATATTTCTGTATTCGTATATTTATTTAATACAGCAATATAACCATCAGACATAACAACGTATAAACGATGTTCCGCTGGATTATACGCTATACTTATCGGATTCTGCATAAGATGTTTTGCGAAACAACATAAATCTTCCGCGTTATATGTTTGGTTCAATACATCCATATTTAATTCACGAATATCTTTTCCTGACCTGGATACAAATACGGTACGACCTTCCATCTGTTGTGGTGGCAAATAATTTGTAATTATACTGCCTACAGATGTATGTTGTTTTATATTTACATTCGTCGGTGTTAACGGAGTATTTGAAATAGCCCATTCCCCAACAGATGTTAATATCTGCAAAGTATCACTGCTGATGACAGTAGATATATGATTATGTTGTGCTGATAATAAAGTTACAAAAATTGCTTCATCATCAAGTCCACTACCAACATCAAAATTATTATATTCGCCTGTCTTTGACATCCATATACTGTTCGGTGCAGATGGGCTGCCACCAAAAATCAATCTGTTTTGATGGAAAGATACAGAAAGTGGCCAACCACGTTTAGCACTGAATGCAGCTTCTTTCCAATCTGTTATTGCATGATCTGGTATTGTATATGAACCGTTGCTGTATACTGTAGCTACACGAGCATTTTGGACAGATTCAACAATCCATTGTTTGCTATTTACTAATAACCTAAGTCCCACCCAATCATTTGACCACATATCTTGATTAGTTGTGAAAATCGCATGATTATTATCTATTGTACTGGTGGTTATAGTGATCGATATCCCATCAGTATCATCAAACCTTGTAAATGGTATATTTACGCTGACATCTGGGTTTGTATAAAAATTCAATTGTTTTATCGCAAAACCAGTTGACGTTTTTGTTAATACGCGTGGCGGAAAATCCGGATGAACAAAAAACAAACTATTAAATCTTTGCGCATATTGTAATTTGTTTAAATCAGTCGCATTCCATGGTGCAATCAAAGTCGTTATTTGTGTATCATTTTGATAAACAGATATAGATTGCGAAGAAATAACAAGCAAATATTTTTCCGTTTCACTTATTATGAAAGGTACCAATATCGCATTATTTGCAACAGATGCTATACTTTTTAAACCATCACGACGTTTTATGCCACCAGATTGCAAAACATCCATATTCTCAAGTTTAGAAACCCCATGCATATTATGTATTGCATAAAAATCTGGGGACACTTCACCACAAGAAAAAATATTTTGTGTTTGAAGGAAATTTCCCATGATGAAATCCTTTTGTTAAAATCTTGAATTAATTAAAGAAAATTTGTCTATATTCGATTGATTTGTCGAAGTTGTACTGTCTATAAATTTTGCAGATTGAAATTCTGATTCATACAAAGCAGTTATCATTCTGAAAACATTTGTATCGCCCAATAAAGGTATACAAAATTCAACAGCTAATTTTGTAGCAACCAATGTGGCAAAATAATTTGGAAAATGTTCAGGATCTGTTTTAACAATTGCAGATATTTCTATTGTATCAGCAGATGTATTTATTCTGTCACCCATAATTTGTCCTTCACATTTCAAAACCCGTAAAACATTTTGTGGTATTATGAAATCACCATCATTATTTTTTGTTAATACTAAATTTTGTGTTGCAAAGCGCCATGGGAAAGTTGCTAACAACGCATCAACTGTTGGATCAAACAAAGTTCTGGCTAATTGTGCTGGGGCTGAATCTTCACGCCATGATTGTATAGGTTTTTCACCTATTTTTAACAATGCCATTGAACATAAATCTATTTTTGTAAACATATCTAAACTCATTTATTTTAAAAGCGGGCTGACCAAATGCCAGCCCGCAAGTAAGGAGAAACAAAAAACACCATTAAGAAAGAGCGCCAACACTAACAACGCCTTCTGATACTGTGATAACTTTGATTGTTGATCCATTAGAACCATTTATCAAAATTATATCACCAGTACACATAAGTGTTTTAACACTTGAAAAATACCCAGCAGTTGTTAATGCCGACAATGTTTCATTTGCTTTATAATGCCACAATGTAAATCCGTTTGCATACGCAATTACAGATAAATTTTTATTTTGAAACGCCATATGATATTCCTTTTGGTTATAAATTATGCAGCATCGTCATCACATTTGATGCGAACAATACCTTCATTATCAATCAACACTGCGCCCTGAGACATACTGTTGCTGATAAAGTGTGCGGCACGTTCACCATGCCATGTGATATCTGTTTTGACTTCTTGACCACAGGCATGACCAATACTTGATGCATGATAAATAAAGCAATCACGATCATCAGTATTAGACAATGGCAAAGAATTACATAAAATCCAATTGACGCCTAACCATCTTCTTGATTCACAACCATCAACTAACGGTGTTGAACCACCAACATAGTCAGCAGAAACGAATTCATCCAGTCCCAATAATTCGTTCCATTGGTGCACACCAACGACAGCAAATCTGCGACCATCATCTGGAACATCGTTTTCATTTAATTTTTCCAATGCAGCCATTATCAATGCTTTTGTTAAACCAGTAGAATAATCACCAACATATTGTGTTGCATTATTCATCGCACCAATAATCAATTCATCTGTTTTGCGTCCCAAAGCATAAGCACCAGCAGAAGCAACAACACGACGTTCATCAACATTAGTTTTTAATTCATCCAACGCATCAATCCAATCGCCTGCATAGTAATCTTGTAAAATACATTCAACTGGTGTGTGATTCAAATTCATCACAGGTACAATACCATGACGAGATTTAGTACTGGCAATACCTTTGCCAATTTTTTGAAAAGTTGTAGAAGCGCCTACAACACCAGATTTACTGCGGATAGTAGAACGCAATTTTGTGCCCATTTGTTGATACGCCAAATGAACATCTGCTTCAAATTGTTTTATAAACACTTGATCTACAGACATAGACATAAAAAATCCTTTTTGTTTTAATTAAAAAAATGCCCGATACGGGCACACCAAAATTTTGATTTATGGTTATGCAAATATATTGCGCCAAAAAAACAAAATAAAATACTGGTCCACAAAATGGATTATCCAATAAAAAATACAGTCAGACGTTTATTATAATCTGACTGTAAATTTTATCAAAAAATCCCCAAAATCCAAGGATTTCGGGGACAATAAAAAACCACGCGAATACGCGTGAAATTCTTATTTTTTCTTTACTACTTTTTTAGCAGCTGGTTTTTTTGCAGGTGCTTTTTTAGCAGCTGGTTTTTTTGCAACTACTTTTTTAGCAACTGGTTTTTTTGCTGCTACTTTTTTTGCAGGTGCTTTTTTTGCAACTACTTTTTTAGCAACTGGTTTTTTTGCTGCTACTTTTTTTGCAGGTGCTTTTTTTGCAACTGGTTTTTTTGCAGCTGGTTTTTTAACTGCTACTTTTTTTGCAGGTGCTTTTTTTGCAGCTGGTTTTGCAGCTGGTTTTTTTGCACATGCACATTTTTTCTTCAAACCGAACATAATTCTCTCCTTAATTAAGTTTTTGGTTAGAACAAAATTTTTTTTTGTTCTTGTTTTATATTTTATATGAAACAAAACAAATAGTAAAGAATAAAAATTATTTTGAATATAATTTTTTAAAACCATTTTCTATTTTACGAACATATTCTGGATCTTGATCACGCCAATATTTTGGATCGCGCATCATATCACGCAACATATCATCTGTTAAATTTTCTGTTGCATTTTTATCTGTTAAAACAGTTGGTTCTAATGATTGCATCATTTTGTATATGCCTTGTATTCCCTGGGGTGTAGAGCACAACTCATCAAACGCATCACTTGGTAAAAACTTTTCACCAAACGCATTTATCTCTCGTAATGCATCATTCATTTTTTCAGTACCACCAAAAAAATTTTTTAATTCATTTATTGCATTATTTTGATTTTGCACTTCAAATAAATTTTTTAATGTTGGTTGTAAAAATTCTTCAGCGATTGAATAAATTTTTTCAACTTGTTTTGATGTTAAACCAATTTCATGAAATTTTTCACGCACCGATTCGTTATCAAACAATTCATTTTTTGGATATTGTGATGCATCATCAGGAACACCGATTGCATGATTAAATTTTTGTTTTGCTTTTTCATCTGCATCATCTTTGGGCAAAGAAATCATATTGCTCATCTTCTTTTCTAATTCACAATATGATTTAATCAACGCAGATGTATTTAATTCACCATTATCATCTAAAAACTTTTCTGGAATTTGTTCCATTATTTTTTTCCTTTGATTGAAGATTCTTGTTTAAGAAAATATATACCGGATAAAGTAAATATTGTTTGCAGCATTGTAAAAATATCTTCGTCACCTATTAAATAGGCACCAACGGCAGACATTATACCGATTCCAGATACAATATATGTTTTTTTACCTTTTAAATATCCACCATTTATAAATTTGTTCATAAATTATTCCTTTGGTTTATAAATAGAATAAAATATCTGCATATTCTGCAATATAACCACGCGACATTGCCCATTCAGGTATATTGTCGGCGTGATGAAATTTTGTTGCACCAAAAACATAATCGCGCAGATTGCCATGCAACATTGTTTTAACAACACGTAAACACATTTGAAATTTTTTATCTGTTGCCGGTACAGACAGATATTTATATCGTTTCGATTTTTTATTTAAAACATCAAAAGTTTTTTCATCGTTTGCAATATCTTCAAAAGATTTGTCATATTTAATATGAATGTTATAAATCATTGACGCCATTGCTTCGACCACAGATAAAGATTGCGCATTTGTTTCTGCATATATTATGCGTGCCAATTTATATTGAACGATTTGTGATTCGTCCATATTAGTAATCAAATTTAATTGCATGGTTATATCCGTTTGGTATAAAAAAAGCCCACACAAAAAATGTGTGGGGGTAAAAATAGAGATAAAAAAATCCGCCAAAATGCGGACAGATTTCTTACCTTTGATGCAACATATAATATCACAAATTACACCAAAAGTCAAGAGTATTTAAATACTGATTTCATCACCATATGTTAAAATGTATCGACTTTCGCATCTTAATACCAATGCGCCATCTTCGTTTAACCCTATTAATTCTGCATCTTTCCCATGGAATTGAATTGTTTTATTTAATCCGGCAGCCAATTCAGTCCAACGTTCACGCACAACGGAAAAATTAACACCGCGCCATTTATCTATCTTTTTCATTAACACACTTAACACATCATTAACAGATACCGAAACATAATTATTCATTTTTGTTGTTTTGTATTCTTTGACCGCAGGACACGTTTCAATATTTATACCAATTCCAACAATTACAAAATTTTGTGCATATTCTATTAAAACACCACTTATTTTTTTCCCATCTATTAAAATATCATTAGGCCATTTTATTTGTGGTTTAATTCCAAAAGCAATCATCGTTTCGGCAATAGCAACAGCAATCGCATATGATAATTTAGGATCGCGTTCAGCAATTTTATAAATAAAAGACGCATATAAATTACCATGATGTGAAACCCATGTACGTTTATAACGACCACGACCGGCACTTTGCGCCAACGCAGTCACAACTGTTTTATTGGTAGCTTCACCACGAGCGATTAAATCATGAGCATAATCTTGAGTACTTGGGATTTTATCTAAAGATATTAATTTATATGCGTCCAATCTTATATTTCCCATCTATGTTTTGTATGATATCACATCCATAAATTTTTCGCAATTGATAAACTGCGTTTTCCACAGCATGTGTTGCTACGTTTGGCAACACACCAATCAAATCTTTTAATTCATGCATTGTGATATTTGGATTTTTATAAAGAATAACTATGATTTTATGTTGCAGTTTAGGCAACACAACATCACGTCCAAAAACAGCCCTGATAATATCTTTGTTTTCAAATTGCGATAAAATTAACGATTGTAATTCAGTGACCGAAATGGGTGCTTTTATTTTAATATCGTCAAAAACAACATCTGCAATGTTTTTCGAATCGACGACATTCACACCCAAATCGGTCAGGATATGGTTCCAAACTGTATCAGACGCATAAACTTTTATATTTTCCAACATACCATCACAATAGCCGATTTTGGCACATTGTGCAACATTTTATTGTTTTACATGGTATGCGAATCGGATGGGATAAATTTAGTAAAATCTTCTAAATTTGCGCCCGTTGAAGCCAATATTTTTGAAATACTGTTAGTAGACGGCCAACGTGGTTGTCCCTGTTTTGACCAGCGTTTGCTTTTATTGAACGTCGTTGGGTCTAAACCGCTACATTTGGCCAGGCCCGAACAAGACATATTATGTTCCATCGCAAATTGTTCTATTGCGCGCCAAACATCATCATGTGTCATGTGCTTTTTCTCCTGTTTTATTGCATCAGTTTCCCAATTCAACACCATAATATTAGTGGTTTTATCGGTTAAATTCAATCGGGTATCATTTGTTTGTATTCCTGGGATAAAAAGCCGAATAAAAATACACTAAAAAAAAATTTGACAAAAATACTTGACAAATTACATTTTGTGTATTACATTTCGATTCGTCAAAGGATAAATATGTCTTTTGACCATAGCGGGCCCAGAGTTTTCAGACTCCCTCCTACATTCTCTCTCCTCTGGACTTTGGGCCCAAACACGAGTTTCGGGATGCCCATTTCTTTTTCTCCTTTCCTTCCTTTCAGGGCATCCGAAAAAAACCACCGCCCAAACGGGCGGTGTTTTTTTGATGGAACGATTCCAGAAAACAAATAATTCTTAAAAACTTTTATCCGTCTAAAACTCTATGTCATG
>OMQP01000019.1 GCA_900313285.1 uncultured Pseudomonadota bacterium | reverse complement strand
ACCAGCCGGAACAGCGATAAACGCACACAAAATCAAAAAACTTATGATTCTGTCCGATTTTGTTTCTTGGTTCATTTCTTTTTGTGTCATTTTATTTGATTCCTTTATAATTCTGCTTTGATTTCCTGAATTTCATAGCATTCAACACGGTCGCCTTCTTTCAGGTCATTATATTTATCAAAACTCATACCGAATTCAACACCAACGCCAACTTCGCTGACTTCGTTCTTTTCACGACGTAATTCACCAATTTTGCCGTCATAAATAACAACATTGTTACGCAGTAATCGAACCATTGCAGATTTTTTAATAACACCTTCACTGACGCGACAACCGGCAACTTTGACACCCTTGCCCACAGTGAACAATGCGATAACATCTGCATAACCAATAAAGTTTTCGCGTTTTTCTGGTGCCAATTTTCCAGATAAAATTTCTTTGATTTCATCTGTAATACGATAAACAACACTGTGATAACGAATATCAACACCATTGTTGCGTGCCATATCACGAACTGCGGAATCTGCACGGACATTGAACGCGATTATAACCGCACCAGATGCCGTTGCCAATCGTATATCACCTTCGGTAATTTGACCAACACCAGCAGACAATAATTCAACGCCTGCCTTGTCCGAATTAAATCCACGCAACATATCAGAGATTGCCTCTACAGAACCCTGGACGTCTGCACGCAAAATAACCGGCAAAGTCAATTTTTTGGTTTCATCACGTTTTGCAAATAATTCTTCCAATGATGAACGTTTAACTGCGTTTGCTTTATCTTTTGCCTTTTGAACGCGGTATGCAGCAACTTCACGTGTTTGTGCTTCATTTTCCATTACATGTAATTCGTCACCTGCACTTGGTACAGATTCCAATCCCAAAACCATTGCTGGTTGACCCGGTTTAATAGATTTTACACGAACACCATTTGAATTTATTAAACCACGAACACGACCAAATGTTTCACCAACTACAAAAACATCACCAACAGACAATGTACCCTGGCGCATCAAAATTGTTGCGACAGCACCCAAACCTTTTTCCATTTTGGCTTCCACTACATATGCAGATGCCAACATATCTGGGTCGGCTTTTAAATCCATGATTTCTGCCTGTAATAAAATAGCTTCTTCCAATTTATCCAGACCCATTTTTGTTTTTGCAGAAATTTCTACACATTGAACATCACCGCCCATTTCTTCAACCTGAACTTCCTGTTGCAAAAGGTCGGTTTTTACACGTTGTGGATCGGCTTCTGGTAAATCACATTTGTTGATTGCAACAATAAAAGGCACCTTGGCTGCACGAATATGATTTATCGCTTCGATTGTTTGTGGCATGATTGAATCATTAGCCGCAACCACCAAAACAACAATATCTGCAATTTGCGCACCACGTGCACGCATTGCTGTAAATGTTTCGTGTCCCGGTGTATCCAAAAATGTTATTGTTGCACCAGATTTTGTTTTAACTTCATATGATGAAATATGTTGTGTGATACCACCTGCTTCACCTGCAACAACATTTGCATTACGAAATGCGTCCAACAATGATGTTTTACCATGGTCAACGTGTCCCACAACTGTAACAACAGGATAACGTGGTTGTAATCTGTCAGCATGTGGTTCTTCTTCCAAAATATTAGCATATGGTTTTACATCAACACGTTTAACAGTCGCACCAAATTCAGTTGCAATCAGTTCTGCTGTGTCCGCATCTATGGTTTGGTTTTGTGATGCCATCATTCCCATTTCCATCAGTTTTTTGATAACATTACCAACCTTTTCTGCCATCGCAGCAGCCAAATCTTTAACTGTAATTGTATCAGACAATGTCACAACATGTTCCACTTTCTGTGGTGCAGTAAATACGGCACGTGCCTTTTCACGAAAACGTTTAAGTGATGCTTCACTTCTTCTTCTGTTTGCACCACGCAAACCAATTTCTTCGTCATCGTCATCATCACCACCGCCGATAACAATATCATGTATGGAAATTTTTCCACCCTTTTTGAAATCTTTTTTGAAACGGTTTTGTCTAGATGAACGATTGTCTTCATCGTCATTAAAATTACGATTATTGTGTGGTTGATTGGCGACATTATTTTTTCTGGATTCGTGAGTATTTTCACGCATTGGCACATTTACAACTTCTTCTATATTCTGTTGATTTTCAACAGTATTTTCACGTTGTGCCAATTGTTCTTTGACCGCTTCGTATTCGCGATTTTCGCGTTCAATTTCGGCCTCACGTGCCTTACGTGCAGCTTCTTCTTCGGCTTCGCGTTTTCTGCGTTCTTCATCTCTTGCTTTTGCTGCTTCTAATACAGCACGCAATTTTTCATCTGCTGCACTGCGCGGTGCTTCTACCTTTTTAGGTTCATCGCGCAATTCTTTATTGCCAGGCGCAACTATGCGACGACGACGTTCTACAAAAACAGCATCGCCTTTCTTGCTTTGCACAGCATCGATAGTTACAGATTTTCCAAGTGTTAATGTCGCCATATTTTAACCTTTGGTTTGTTTTAATTATTTGTTTTATTCTGCATCTTCTTCTGGAACAATTCCATATGCCAATTCACGCGCTTTCATAACAACTTTTTCAGCCAAACGCATTGACATATTATCTTCGCCCAAAATTTCGACCAATTCATCAGCAGCAAGATCTGCCAAATCACTTAATGATTTAATACCATTTTCACCCAATTTCATAATAATTGGACGTTTAATGAAATCAAAATTCAACAAATCATCTGACAATCCCATTTTGTGACCATTGTCAAAGTAATCTTGTTCAACTTTAGCAAGATATGCTTTCGCACGATTTTGTAATTCTGCTGCCAATTCTGGATTGAATCCTTCGATAGATTCCAATTCAGATTGTTCAACATATGCGATTTCTTCGATCGTTCTGAATCCTTCTGTGATTAACAATTGAGCAATTGTATCATCAACATCCAATGCAGATGTGAACAATTCTGTTTTTTCTTTGAATTCTTTTGTACGACGTTCTACTTCTTCTGCTTCACTCATAACATCGATATTCCATCCTGTTAATTGAGAAGCCAAACGAACGTTTTGTCCGCGACGACCAATCGCCAAAGATTGTTGATCTTCGGTTACAACAACTGCCGCTGTGTGCGTATCTTCATCAACGATAATTTTTGCAACTTTTGCAGGTTGCATCGCATTAACGATAAATACAGCAGGGTCTTCTGAATACAAAATAACATCAATTTTTTCACCATGGCATTCGTTAATCACAGGTTGAATACGTGTACCCTTGATACCAACAGTCATACCAACTGCGTCAATCGAAGGATCCTGGGTTTCAACTGCAATTTTAGCATGTGAACCAGGTGCACGAGAAACAGATTTAATTTTAATAATGCCTTCATATATTTCAGGAACTTCTTGTGTGAACAATTTTTCCATGAAACTTGGATGTGTTCTTGTTAAAAAGATTTGTGGACCAGAATTAGAACGAACAACGTCCATAATCAAAGCACGAACACGATCACCAACAGCTAAACGTTCACCAGGAATCAGTTCTGTATTTTTAATATAACCTTCAGCTTTGCCGTTGATATCAACAAAAACATTACCAAATTCAATACGTTTAACAACACCGTTAACAATATCACCAATATTATCTTTGAATTCTTCGTATTGACGACCTTTTTCTGCGTCTCTTACACGTGCCGTCATAATTTGACGTGCAGTTTGGAATGCCATACGACCAAATTCAGGTTCTGGTAACATATCTTCTACAACATCACCAACAGATGGATTTTGTGCGTATTTTTTCGCTTTTTCTACTGTCAACATTGTGTTTGCATCATAATCTTCACCCATAGATTCAGGTGATTCAATGACAGTGAACAAACGTTTTACATGTATAGCACCATTTTTACGGTCTATTGTTGCAACGATATTAAACTCTTCACCGTATTTATGTTTAGCAATTTTAGCAATAGCGGCCTCTAAAGATTCAATAACCGTTTCTTTATCTATCATTTTTTCTTGGGCCAAAGAATCGATTGCTAACAATAAATCTTGGCGTGGCATAGATTCAAAAGACATTTGTTTCTCCTTGATGTTTTTTTGCCTTTTATTGAAAGAGCGGGGTTTTTATAACCCCGCCCTTAAAACTTATTTTTAAGAACACGTTATATTATTAAGTTCGAATCGTTAAAAATCAAGAAAAAAATTAATTTTTTAAAGAAAAAACAATAACATCAAAATGTCTTTGTTGCTTGACGGGTTGTGTTTTGGGTTTTATACTTTAAATACTATGAATATAATCAATAAATATTTTAGGCGACAACTGCTTGGAATTTTTATCATGCTGTTAATGATTTTAACAGGTTTATCCTGGATGATGCAGATAATGGCCATGATGAAATTTCTTTTAACATATGGTATCAGTTTTGGCAGTTTTATTTACCTGACATCACTGATGATACCGTTCATCATTTCAATTATCATACCTTTTGTAACGTTTATTGCGACTATATTCGTTTATAACAAAATGATTTCTGAAAATGAAGTTACTGTTATGGCAGCATCTGGATTGTCGCCATGGCAAATTGCAAAACCTGCCTTGAAGTTTGCTGCTGTTTTAACCATTTTGCATATTATATTAAACATATGGATTGTTCCAGTAAGCCAGGCAAAATTTTATACAACACAATGGAATTTGCGTTATGGTTTGGCGCATTTAAAATTACAAGAAGCGGCATTCACAAAACTAGCCGATGGTCTGGTTGTATACGTAGATAATGTTTCTGGACATGATTTAAACCAAGTAATGTTATCCGATATGCGCGAAAAAAATAATCGATTACTTGTTTTTGCACAACGTGGTAAATTAGTATCCACAGTGCACGGATTATCCATTGTCACAAATAACGGTTCATTACAAATGTCTGGGAAAAATGGTTTTACAACTGGTACATTTGATGCTTTGGACATGGATTTAAATCTTGCAGAAAATGAAGAAGACGCATCTTTTCGTGTTAGACGCATACCAACATCAGTTTTATTAAAAACTGTATTCTCACAAGAAGATACACGTCAACACACATTAACTCTTGTAGAAATATGCACACGCTTTATAAATCCTTTCATGAATTTAATTTTAGCAATCGTATGTACACTTGTGTTGCTTAAATCATCTCTGTTGCGACGCAGAACAAGTTTCGCTCCTGCTGTTGCTGTTTTAGCAATGGCTGCAATTATGGCATCATATATGTCTGTGTCTAATATGGTTGAAAGTTTAACAGACGTTGGCTTTGTTGCTGTTGGTGTTTTTGTTGTGTTATTTGGATTAACAGGTTTGTTGTTAAAAAAATGAAAAATATAACGTCATTTTTGTTTTGTTTGATATACACTGCCAACGCTCTTGCATTGGGGGTTAATTTAGATGAAGCCAAAACAATTAAATCCGATAAAATAGAATACAATGTAAAATCAGAAGAAATGAAAACTTCTGGTAATACAGAAATGACAAATGCATCTGGACAACGCGTAAAATTAAATTCCGTAACTTTGTCAAAAAATGCATCTAATGTATCCGCAGATAATATTGAATTATGGTTAGGCAGTCATGTTTATATTCGTGCAAAGAAGATTATTCGTGATGGGACCGAAACAATTGCGGAACATGCAGAATTTACAGCATGTGATGGTTGTGATGATTATGGCAACGCGTGGGAAATATTCAGCCGCACCGTAATTCATGACATGGACGAAAAGATGTTGTATTTTCATAATGCAACTTTTTGGGTCTATAATGATAATTTACCGATTTTATGGTTACCATATTACGAAATGCCAGATCCTTCTGTTAAATATAAATCAGGTTTTTTATCCCCAAGTTTCAATTCAACAAACAATATGGGGACTCAATTTAATATCCCAGTTTATATAAACTTTTCGAATCGACACGATTTAACGACAACTTTTTCATATTTAACTCTGGAAAATCCATTATTTCAGGCTGAACACCGTTTAAACTTAACCCGTTCTGAATTTCGTTCAACTGGGTCTTTTACTCATAATAAAGAAGGCGAGAATCGTTGGCATTTTTATAATGATGATTTGATTGAATTGGGCGAAAATGCGCGTGCGTTTGTATATATAGCCAGAACATCAGATCAAACGTATTTACAAAAATACGGTTTTTACGATTATCAGCCATATTTAGATTCTGGTGCAAAACTAGAATTATTTGGTCAAAGCAGTTATGTAGTTGCGGACACACACATATTCCAAGAACTACGTCCTGCATACGGAAACCAAAACACTATTTCTGGAAATATATTACCTAATATCCGTGGTGTATATCAATCGGATCCATTTTGGCACGAAACATTTTTAAGTTTATCTGGTGACATGTTGGCAATTTCTGGTGACAACACATCCAGCGAACGTATCATAGGTGAAGCACGCATAACATCTCCATGGACACTTTGGGGTGGAAACAGATTAACATTTAGCGCAGCAACACGTTATGATGTGTACAATTTTGAAAAGACCCCTGTTTTCGATGACAATGGAAATGTAAATAATTCTTATTCTGGGATAAAATCTCGTTTTCTGCCAAGCGGTTATGTAGAATGGTCTTTGCCAATGTATGATGTAAAAGACACGTGGACATATATACTTGAACCACGCGCACGTTTAACAATCATGGAACATACAGACAAAAATTCTGTTTTTGCACTAAATAATGATTCTGCCGGACGCTTTTTATCAGACACAACCTTGTTTTCAGACAACAGGTATTCCGGGTTAGATTTGTGGGAAAACGGTAATTTTGTTGATTATGGTGCACGTTGGGCCGCATTTAACAGTAATAATGACATAGAAGTATTCTTTGGACAAACATATGATTTCAATAAATCAGATGAAAAATTCAATGACAATGGTTTCAGAAATGGTTTTTCTGATTATGTTGGTCGTATATCTTATGCCCGAGAATATTTCCAAATTGCCAGCCGTTTCAGATTTGATCGCGAAGATATGTCTGTAAATCATACTGAAAATTCCGTTTATATCGGCAAAGGCGACAATTATATTACAGTTGGACACATATGGGATACACAACCTATTGATATTTATTCTACAACAGATAAAAATACACACGAAGTTGTTCTTGGTGGTGGTTTAAAGCTGACGAAACGTACAAGCATTAAAGAATCTGTTATTTATAATTTATATGAACATTCAACTCAAAGACATTCTGGTGGTGTATATTATGAACACCCGTGTTTCCATTTTGCATTAACCTATCAACGCGATAATGCTATCAGATGGGGTTATGTTGGAAATACAACATATCAATTCAAATTTGGAATGAGTATAGACGGTAAACATTATTAAAAGGTTTAATATGAAAAAAATATTGAATATTTTTGCGGTTTTATTTTTAACAATTGGACATGCAAATGCTGCAACTGTTGTTGGTTCTGTAAACGGAAATCCAATTACAGACACTGATATTACTGCTCGCACAGAATTGATGAACCGGCAGGGAAAAACATCCGCGACAAATCGCAAACAGGCATTTCAAAATATTATTGATGATTACATAAAATTAGCATACGCAGAAAATTTTAATGTTAAACCAACCGATAAAGATGCCGACAAAGAATTAAAGAAAATGAACCTTGGTGACATGAATGATACTATGCGTTCTATGGCACGTTTGGCCATTCGTTCCGATATCGCATGGCAGGTTTTAATGGCACGAACAATTGTTCCAACGATTGAAGTTTCTGCAAAAGATATTGCTGAAGAAAAATCTGATATTGCACGTGAACACGGATTGCCAATTGAAATAACGATAATACGTTTAACCGATATCCCAATGGATGTTTCTAAAAAATTAGTCAAACCAAAAAATTGTGAAATGGCAGAAAAAATAGTCGAAGAGCTAGGTGGATACCCACAAAAAATCACAGCTATGCAATACGAACTATCGCCTGATATACGTAATCGTATTTCTGATTTACCACTTTTGACATGGTCTAAAAACGAAAACAATTCTGTACTTTTGGTATGCAGTGAAAAAAAGACCAAAGAATATAAAAACCTGGATGAAATAATTAAACAAAATGCAACATATAAAAAAGCCGCTTTTGCTGCGGATCAACAATTAAAACAATTACGCCGCAAAGCAGTTATTATAATTAACGACGACAGATATAAATTATGAAAACAGTTCTTTTTAATTTAAACGATATCGAACTTGAAAAATTTGTGACAGACATGGGGCTGCCACGCTTTCGTGCAAAGCAAATTCGTGAATGGTTAAATCGTGGCGCACCTGATTTTAATGTTATGAAAAATCTGCCAGAAGATTTGCGTAATAAATTAAATAGTTGCGCTGAAACATTACCATTAAAAATTGTAAAAAAATTGAAAAGCGCAGATAATCAAACAACAAAATTCTTGCTTGAATTAAATGATGGCGAACAAATTGAATGTGTTTTGATGCGCACAACATATGGAAACAGTGTCTGCGTTTCTTCCCAGGCAGGATGCGCAATGGGGTGCAAATTCTGTGCATCAACATTACTTGGTCTTAAACGCAATTTAACAGTCAATGAAATGTTTGCCCAAATTTTAACAGCACAATGGGAATTGCGTGCAGATAAAATTAAAGATATTCATCCAAACGGCGACCCAAATAATGGTGACGTTTCTCATATTGTTGTTATGGGGACAGGTGAACCATTACAAAATACTGAAAATGTAATCGGTTTTTTAGAACGCGCCAACAAAGAATTAAATATATCATGGCGACGCATAACCGTTTCAACATGTGGTATTGTCCCTGGTATAAACGAATTAAACAAATGGGGACGTCCAATCAATTTAGCGATATCTTTACATGCGCCAACCGACGAATTGCGTTCACAAATCATGCCTATAAACAATAAATACAAACTTAACGAAGTATTAGATGCCGCATTCGCATTTTCAGACACACACAATCGCCAATTAATGATTGAATATATACTGCTGGGCAAAAAAGATGAAAGTGGCTCTGTGGTGCTTTATAACGCAAATGAAGATTATGCAAACAAATTAACAAAATTGTTGCAAGGTCACAATGTTATGGTAAATTTAATCCCATGGAATACTGTTGACGAACGCGATTTTGCATCAATTTCTGGAAATGCGGTTCACAGATTTCAAGATATTTTAATTAAAAACGGGATTCACACACGGATCAGACGGGAACGGGGGGCGGATATCGGTTCTGCATGTGGACAATTAAGATTGAAAAACGCCGGGGGTAAAAAATGAAATTAAGATATATAACCTGTTCTGATCCACGTGAAAATATATCTGTACCATCAATATTAAAATTTGCAGCCGAATATCCAATGATTGAAATTGGGGTCCAGGCGCATCCTGGCCCAATGTCCTATCACGGTCGTCGCAATACATGGTTTAATCAAATAGTATGGACATGCCAAGGAATGCCAACACCGCCAAATATCGCATTACATATGAACTATGAATGGTGTGATTGCATGTGTCGTGGTATCATTCCACTGGAAGCAGAAAAATGGTTGCATGCCCGCAATGAAATTACGGGCAAACCTGTTATAAAACGAATACAATTAAACATTGGTGACGGCACGTATTTGTTTAATGCAGAAAAATTATCTGAATTAATTAACCAACACAGTGACCAAGAATTCATATTACCGTGGAATCAAAAAGTTGCAGATCAAATACAACAATTAAAAGAAACCTGTACAAAATTTTCATTACTGTTCGATGCATCATACGGCGCAGGGATAGAACCCAAAAAATGGAGCGAACCAGTGTATAATGACATTCCAAATGGATATGCTGGTGGTTTGGGACCTGGTAATATTGCAAGAAACCTTAATAAAATAAATAAAATTTTACCGAAAGAATATGAAACCTGGATAGATGCCGAAGGTCGTCTGCGTGATATTTATAATACGGGCAGTTTTTCATTAAATCTGGCAGAAAAATATGTTCAAGAGGTTATTTCTTGGCAGCAAAAACATACTAAATAAAGGAATATGAAAATGAAATTGCGTTACATAACATGTTCCGATCCGCGACAACATAATTCAATTGCATCTATTATAAATTTATCGCATTTGCCACATGCTGAAATTGCTGTCCAATGTCACCCATCAAAAATGACAACTGGGATGCCACGTAATATTTGGTTTAATCAGTTACTGCATGCTGCAATTGAACAAAGATATATGAATTTAGCAATACATATTAATGCAGAATGGGCAAACGATATATGCACAAACGGAAACATACCAAATATAGTATATAATTGGATACAAATGGAACGCATTCATAATAAACCTCTTATCCAACGCATTCAATTAAATATGTCAAAAGCAACTGCTGCGAACATAAATGCCGGCAACCTTGCACAGATAATTCACGATTTCAAACATACTGAATTTATTTTGCAATATAACGATAACACAAAAGATGCAGTTGAAAAATTACATCAAACAGGCGCAAAATTTTCGCTTCTTTTTGATGCATCTGGCGGAAATGGAGTGTCACCAAACAATTGGCAAAAACCGATTTATGAAACACACCCAATGGGATACAGTGGTGGTTTATCACCAGAAAACATAATGCAAAATCTTGATAAAATAAACGCTGTTGCCGGGGATGCAACAATATGGATAGATGCCGAAGGAAAATTGAAATCTCAAACCCTGTTTGACGAAAAACCATTATTTGATGTTGAATTGGCAAAAGCATATGTTCGTCGTGCAAATCTTTGGCAAAAAACACACTAAATAAAACCGGCTTTCGCCGGCTTGAATTTTTGGTGGATGTTAAGAGACTCGCTCGGCATAAGCGCCTGCGCGGCATCCGTGACGATTTTGGCGCGCTGCGCTTCCAAAATCTACTTGTTGTCGAACTCTTGTCGTTCTCGTCTAAACATCTCATGCCAAAAATAAAAACCGGCTTTCGCCGGCTTGAATTTTTGGTGGATGTTAAGAGACTCGAACTCCTGACCCTCTCGGTGTAAACGAGATGCTCTAGCCAACTGAGCTAAACATCCAAAGCGATACCTATGTTATCTTATTTTTTTGATTTGTCCAGTATTTTTTTACTATTCGGACAAAGAACCGGTGACAGCAGACATTGTTTTTTCAATTAAAACATCTGCTTTTTCTTTTGCATCCCTATACGCATCAGCCACCAATTGTGATAATCTTTCTGCACCAACAGACAATGTTTCTGGACGTATAATAACCGATAAAATATCATATTTCCCGGTCATAGAAACAACGATACCACCATTTTCTGCGATACCTTTGACCTGTTGTTGCGCCAAAGAATCTTGTGCTGCAGATATTTTGGTTTGTAAATCTTGGGCCTGGGCCATAAGTGTTTCCATATCCATTGTGTTATATCCCTTTTTTAATATCAAAAACACCCTGGCTGTTTTTCCAGGGTGTTTTACTAATATTATTTCTTTTCTTTACCTGTTTTTTGGTCGATACCAACCATGGACATACGTGTTTTACCACGTTTATCTGTTCCCAGGTATTTTACAAATACTTTATCGCCAACTTTGATTTTAGCGTCTTCGATTTTATTCAATCTTTCACCTGTGATTTCAGAAATATGAACCATAGATTCAAAATTTTTCAAAATCTTGACGAACAAACCAAAATCTTTAATACCGCTGACTTCACCTTCATAGATTTCGCCAACTTCTGGTTCTGCAACAATTTCTTTGATGCGTGCGATTGCTGCGTCTGCATCATCTTTGTCGGCAGCCATGATTTTGATAGATCCATCATCTTCCAATTCGATTTGAGTATTTGTTTCACGTGTCAAAGCTTGAATGACAGCGCCACCTTTGCCGATAACATCGCGAACTTTTTCAGGATTTATTTTCATTGTATATGCCTGAGGTGCAAATTCAGACAAAGTTTTACGTGGGGCTTTGATTGCCTTTTCAATTTTGCCTAAAATGTGCATACGGCCATCTTTTGCCTGAGATAATGCATGTTCCATGATTTCAAAAGTAATAGATGTGATTTTGATATCCATTTGCAATGCTGTGATACCACGATCTGTACCTGTAACCTTAAAGTCCATATCGCCAAGGTGATCTTCATCACCCAAAATATCAGTCAAGATTGCGTAATCATCACCTTCTTTGATTAAGCCCATAGCAATACCTGCAACAGGACGTTTCATTGGAACTCCACCGTCCATCATTGCCAATGTAGCACCGCATGTTGTTGCCATAGATGATGAACCATTTGATTCCAAAATGTCAGAACATACGCGAATTACATAATCAAATTCACTGCGTGTTGGTACCATTGGATGAACTGCACGCCATGCCAAATTACCATGTCCTAATTCACGACGACCCGGGGATTTCAAACCTTTTGCTTCACCAACAGAATATCCTGGGAAGTTATAGTTCAAAATGAAATCACGTTCACTGTCACCATCCAAAGATTCAATTGGTAATGCATCTTTGCCACCACCCAAAGTTAATGAAACAAGCGCTTGAGTTTCACCACGTGTGAACAATGCAGAACCATGTGCACGTGGCAACACACCCAATTCAATTTCAATTGGACGAACAGTTTTTGTATCACGACCATCGATACGTGGTTTACCCGCCAAGATATTACCACGCATAATACGCGCTGTAATATTTTCAACAATTTCATCTGCCCATGATTCCAAAGTAGATGTTGCAGTTGTGGTTTCTGGGAATAATTCTGGAATACGTGCTTTCGCTTTTGCATGAATTTCAGCCAAAGTATCCAAACGAACTAATTTTTCTTTGATTAACAAAGCATCTGTGATTTCGTTTGCGTATTGTTCAAAATCTTTTTCCATAACAACATATTCTTCACTGTGTTCTGGAACAGCCCATGGTTCTTTACCAGCTTTTTCAACAAATTCGTTAATTGCTTTGATAACAGTTTGTTGTTGATCAAAACCGAATTTAACAGCACCCAATGTTGTTTTTTCATCTAATTCGCCAATTTCAGATTCAACCATTAACACGCCATCTTTTGTAGCAGCAACAACCAAATCCATTTTTGAATCTTCCAAATCTTTTTTCGAAGGATTCAAAACATATTGACCGTCTTTATATCCAACACGCGCTGCACCAATTGGACCAAATCATAGCCAAAATATCAGGTTGATTTTTCTTGTCATAAGAAAATACCTGGGCAATGATTTGAACTTTGTTTTTAAATGTTTCTGGGAACAATGGACGGATTGGACGGTCAATCAAACGCGCAATCAAAGTTTCAGATACGCTTGCTTTGCCTTCGCGTCTGTCGCGTGATCCAGGGATACGACCACTGGACGCATATTTTTCTTGATAATCAACAGTCAAAGGAAAGAAATCTTGCCCTTCTACTGCTGTTTTTTCGGCACATACAGTTGCCAAAACCATTGTTTGACCCATTGTTGCCATAACGGCACCAGTTGCTTGTTTTGCATAACGCCCTGTTTCTAATCTGACTGTTTCATCACCATATTGGAATTCAACAGCGATTGGGTTATTCAAAACGTTTTTTTCACCTTTTTTGAAAATACCAAACATATATTTCTCCATTTGTTTGTTTGTTCTTTTTGCAGAGAAAAATCATTCGTTTTTGTATTCTTTGCCCAAATACAAGAAAGAACAATTTCATCCCTGCGGCTTTTACGGGTTTATTATAAAAAATATTTATTTATTTGCAAGATATTAGACTAGATTTTTTATTGACAATTTTTATTTTTGTGCTAAATATATCCGTATGAAAATCATAGATGCTTTGTATAACTTTTTGGGTACGCCTATTGATTCTGCCGGCACATTCAAAGAATTGCCGTATCTGTTGATATTTAAAACAACAAACTATTGTTGGTTCAAATGCCCTCATTGTTGCGAAAAGGCAGGCCCAGACCAAGAAAAAACATATATTCCACAAGAAACTATCACCAGTTTTCTTACCCAGGCAAAACAAGATTCAAAGTTTTTAAACGAAGTTGTATTTACTGGTGGTGAAATATTTTCGTCATACAAATTTGGTGATAAACAATACATCACCAACCTTTTACAATTTTGCATAGACAACAAAATCGGTGCCGATATAAAAACAAATGCAGGATGGGCCAATACTTCTTTTGGCCATGAAATATTCAGCGATTTAAAAAAATTAATAACCAAAAACGAACCTGGCGAACATGAAATGCCAAAAATTCAAATATCTTTATCTTTGGACACATATCACACAAACTGTTTTGAAAACAATATGCGTGTTATAAAAGAATTGGCTGGTTTACCTGTCATGATTCATCTTTCTTCGTTTGATGACCAAGAAGAATTGCTTCATACTTTTGAACAAGAACTTTTCAAACACGTAAAAAAAGATGATTTATTTAGTCTTAATTCTGGTACAAATTATAAATTACTGAACGGTAAAACACTTTATTTTTCCAGCAAGGCAATACTTTTCAGTGGTGGTCGCGCATCAAAAATGAACAACGCATATCAAATACAATATCCACAATTTGCATTTGTATCATACGTATACAATAACCCACATACACTTGTTGCTTTTGATAATTTTGGACGCGTAACATTGGGCGAAAATTCCGGTCGAAAAATAATGACACCATGGCTAGACGAACATCAAAAACCAAAAGATTTACCCCAGATAAAAAAAGAATTATTACGCGGATGCGAAACCGAAGACCAATATTATTGGTTTTATGAACGCATATTCAACCCAATCATCACCAGATAAAATTACAATCCCATTTTATCACGCATTTCGATTAAAACAGGCGTCTTTACCCCCAACTTTTCGGCACGTCTGATTAAACCACGCAGGGCAAATATACCTTCAACTGTACCAGTATATTGTTCACCCTTTGCGATTGCTTCACCTGCAGAAAAATTACGTGATGTTGGCGATGTTGCAGAAAGGAACAAATCCCCCACCCCACAAAGTCCAAGAAACGTTCCGCAATTTGCACCCATTTCAACGGCGATATCGACAATTTCATTCCAGGCACGCGTAAATATCAGTGCCCTTTCATTTTCGCCACCGCTTTTAATTGTCAAATACCCAGATATTAAAGATTCGGCATTTTTACCAACGCCACAAAGTTGGGCACCAATAAAATCATAACTGTCTTGTAAATAAAGTTTTGATAACGCAATGTGGCCACCTGCCCTGACCTTTTCGTTTCCGGCAATCGTGGAACCTGTTGGGATACCAGTTGCAACTTCACGTGCAAATTGTGGTCCTGACAACACACCAAAATCATGGCATTCTGGAATTTCTGTGTTTAATATTTCAGACATAAATTCACCAGATTCGCCCTCCATACCCTTGGTACAAATCAAAATTGGTTGTCCATTATAAACAAGCTTCATTTTTTTAACTGTTTCACGGAAAAACGCAGCAGGCGTCACAATCAACCAATATTCACAAGATTTTAAATCTGACATATTATCAGTTCTGGTTACATTTTCTGGTTTTGGTAAATCAACCAGTCCATCAAAAACACCCGCAAAACCCCAATGCATTACATTATTGCCAGATTTCGCACAAGTATACGCCAGCGCAGTTCCCCATGCACCAGCCCCAAAAACACCTATATTCATTTCAACTTCCTTATTTTTTTCTGAACATGTGGAACCACTATTAAACAATCATCTGACAAATCAAGTGCCTGTTGATACGCACGCAAAGCTTTTTCTTTGTCACCATATTGTACATATAAATCACCCAAATGTTCATAAATAGACGATGTTGTCATAGCTACTTCACCAACACGCTCCATTATTTCAAGTGCATTATATATGCCCTCTTTTTTGTTAACAATCAAACCCAAAATATCCCACGCATTAACATCTGACGTATTCATTTTTATCATCGTCATTGCGTATTTATATGCTTCATCCAGATTACGATTTTGTTTTTCCCAAATTCGTGCCTGCAACAACATAATATCAGGTCCAACAACAGAATCATATTCACGTAATTTATCCATATCTTTTTGGGCCTGATTTACGTCGTCAAACATTAAATTAACATATACGCGTTGTTTCAAGAAATAAACACGACCGTTATCATTTAAATTTTTTTCTTTCAGTCCGCGATTTATAAATCTTAAAGCCGCCCTTTTATTTCCATTTTTAATATTTTCACGTATTGCAGTATTTACCGCAACAATAAATAATGGATTAGTGCGCGCAATCTTTTCTATCGCCTTTATATTCTTTGTTTTTTCGGCAACACTTAATTCCCCGAACAAATACAAAGGACTTTCTTTATTTATCGCTTTAAAGCATGTCTCATAATCCCCAGAATTATAAAAATAATATTGTCCTAAGTAATAGTTCACAGCGTCCATATTAGCATCATTTGATATCAGTTGTGCAAAACGCAAAAACATCAACGAAAGATCTGTATAAACCATTATTTGTGTATGTGATATTGTTTGAATAATACTGAACACCAGATTGTTTTTATATCCATCAAAATTCGACCAATCTGGAATATGCGAATAATTCAAAACATACATTCCGCCTGGTTTGTTAACAAAATCATCCTTCAATATTTCCATGTCTTCAAACATGCCGTTTTTTTGATAAAAAGACATTAAATATAAATAATCATTAAGATTCATAAAATCAGGATGAACATTTGCAAATTCTTTTGCAGCACCTTCAATATCATTATTTAAAACAGCTATTTGGCCACGAACAAATGCTTTCCAAGAATCATGTGTTTTCAAAGAGTTCACAAATTTTATTGCTTCTTTTGTCTTACCCTGTTTCACCGCAGAAAATATACGCAACGGTGCAGCAATCAAAGAATCATCTTTTTTATGTCTTTCGTAAACACTTTGCCATTTATCGTTTTGAATTAAATGCGCATCATATACCAGGCGCGATACCAAATCTTTAGAATCTTTCAATTTAACCGCATTTTCAGGCATCGATCCTGCAAAAAAATCTGTGATTATTTTCATTTGTTTCACAGAATCAACATCTGTTTTTATTTGTGAAATCAATTTTGATGCAACATTAAAATCATTAACGTACAACGCATGCTGAGCCGCCAAAAAACGCCCAAAATCAGTATCAACAACAGAATCAACCTGCCCTGCTTTGTACAGATTCATTTCAAATATTTTTTGCCCTAAAAAACACGAGCAAAAAATTACTATTGCTATCAAAAGCGATCCCGTATAAAAACTTTTAATTCCTTTCATAATAAAATATGTTAGAATAAATCTTATGAAAATAGAAGAAAAATTTATTGAATACGAAAAACTGCTTAAAGAATGGTCAACAAAAATGAATCTTGTTGCGCCAAGCACTTTGACAGATATTAAAACACGCCACATTTTGGACAGCGCACAATTAGCCAAATACATACCAAAAGATGTCGATATTATAGATTTGGGCAGCGGCGCAGGGTTTCCTGGTGTCGTACTTGCTATTCTAGGATGGAATGTCACATGCATCGAATCGATTGGCAAAAAAACAAGATTTTTGGACGAATTAAAACAAAAACTCGATTTACCAAATCTTACAATTATAAACGACAGAATCGAAAAAACATTATCAAAAATACCGGTAAATGCCGGCAAACACATATTCACAGCACGTGCATTCGCACCATTAATTAAAATTTTTGATTATACACACAAAACAAATTGCCGGCTTTTTTTATTAAAAGGCCGGGAAATTGAAACAGAAATTTTAACTGCAAAACAAAAATATAAATTTGATTATAAATTACATAAATCAGAAACAGGTGATGGATTTATCATCGAAATATCCAATCTTAAATAAAGATTTATTTCACATGAAATTATAAACAACCCATTGTTTTTACTATATTTTAATATTTATATTGACTATTTTTTTACTATTTTATATGCTGTTTTTAATGAAAGGATTATTAAAAATGGCAAAAATTATTTCATTTGCAAATCAAAAAGGTGGTGTTGGTAAAACAACAACAGCAATAAATATAGCCGCTTCATTGGCAGCTATAAAAAAGCGTGTACTTCTGATTGATTTAGATTCACAAGGCAATGCTGGAACAGGACTTGGGTTTGTCCGCGCATCACATAAACAAAGCGTATACGGCGTAATAATGGGCACAGCCAGTGCTGCAGAAAATATTTTGACCACATCAGTACCTAATATGCATTTGTTGCCTGCTTCTGCTAAATTAGCCGGCGCAGAATTAGATTTATTAGATTTAGACAGACGTGAATACAGATTGCTTGATGCACTGAATCCAATAAAAGATAATTATGATTATATACTTATAGATTGTCCGCCAAATTTAGGTATGTTAACAATAAATGCGTTAACCGCATCAGATTATGTAATTATACCGCTTCAATGTGAATTCTTTGCATTAGAAGGCGTACAACATCTGCTTTCCACAATTAACGCAATACAACAAAAATGGAATCCAGAACTTGATATTCTGGGCATGGTTTTAACAATGTATGATAAAAAGCTTGGCCTTACGCGTGCAGTCGAAGACGATGTTCGAAACACATTTGGCGACAAAGTTTTCAAAACTGTCGTACCACGTAATGTTCGTGTCTCAGAAGCACCAAGTCACGGAAAACCGGCACTTTTTTATGATTTTAAATCAACTGGTGCCCAAGCATATCTGCGCGTTGCAACAGAAGTTGTTAACGCATTAGAAAAAAGGAATTAAAATGTCATCAAAATTTCTTGGAAAATCACTTGCACAATTAAATGAAGAAATGGGAATTGCACCTGATATTTCTGTGTTAACAGGCACCGAACGCGTTGTAGTAAAACCAATTCCTTTGGTTCAAATCAGTCCAAATCCAGATCAGCCACGTAAAACTTTTGATGAAAAAGAATTACATGATTTATCTGAATCTATTAAAGAGCAGGGGGTTTTGGTTCCTATTATCCTGCGCACAGTACAAAACAAACCGTATCTTTATGAAATCGTAGCAGGGGAGCGCAGATATCGCGCTGCACAAATGGCGGGATTATCAGAAATACCTGCATTGGTAAAAACATTATCTGATAATAACGCAATGGAAATCGCACTGATTGAAAATGTTCAACGCGAAAACCTTAATCCAATAGAAGAAGCCCAGGCATATCAAAATCTGATGGAAAAATGTGGATATGAATTAGCGGACGTCTCAAAACTGATTGGAAAATCTGAAAGTTATATACGAAATTTAATGCGTATAAATTCACTGCCAGAATCAGTCAAAGCGCTTATAAAAGAAGGACGTATATCTGCATCACACGCCCGTACTATTGCTGTATCTGACGATCCAGAATCTTTGGCACACGATATTATAAATAACAAATTAACCGTTGCAGAAACCCAAAACCATGTAAAACAAACCAATCGTTCTAAATCAAGTCGCACATTCAATCAAAACACCCTTGATTCTGCATACGTTGCAAAAATAGAATCTAAATTATCAAAACATTTAGATGCAACTGTAAAATTACGCGAAAAACGTGGTGGAGCAGGGCAATTTGTAATATCTTTTTCGAATCGGGTTCAAATGGAAGATTTGATAAATAAATTATCCAAATAAAATAATAAAAAAACACCGGCAAATGCCGGTGTTTTTTTAATTAACAAAAGTTAACATTATTTAACTGTTGTTGTTGCGTTACGATTGTATTTCCAAACGCTTTCGCCTGTACCTTTGACCAATGGGCGTTCTTTACCATAAGAGATAGTAGAGATACGAGATGGAGCTATACCATCTTTAACCAATACTGCTTTTGCAGCATTTGCACGACGTGCACCCAATGCCAAGTTGTATTCTGTAGAACCACGTTCGTCGCAGTTACCAGCGATTTGGATTTTTGTATCTTCGTGATGTTTCATATACAAAGATTGACCCAACAAGTTGTCATTTGCTTCGTCAGAAATTTCTGCAGAATTAAATGCAAAGAAAACACGTTGGTTATTCAAATCAGAAGGTTCAACTACACTGGATCCACCGCAAGCGGCCAACAATCCAGCAACACCAGCTAATAAAGCAAAATTTACTATTTTCATGAAAATACTCCCTTGAGTTTTTGTTGCTCAAGTTATATTCTATACTAAGAATTGTTGAAAAGCAAGGGATAAAACATGGGAAATTATAGTTTGGAAGATTTGAATATGGCTGGTGTTCGCTGGGAGATTAATGAAACGCCCACAAAATCAGATATAAAACGCGCCCCGGTTCAACAAACTTTTCAAACAAATCGTGTTGGTGGGACACCTATCATAGTTCCACCGGCCGCACCAATAACAATCGAAACTGTAAAATCTATGGTGACACGTCCTAACGATATCGATTCGTTGTTACGAATGATTGGGGAATTTAATCATCCGCTGCGTAATGGTGCAACGAATGTAGTTATGCCAAACATAGCAACAAAACCGAATGGCCTGGTTATAATTACAGATTTACCAAGCACAGACGATGACTTGTCAGGAAAAATATTGTCAGGAAACGCCGGTGAAATGGTCGATAAAATGCTGTCTGCTATTGACATGTCGCGCGAAAATGTATCTATTATACCGCTGCTTTTTTGGCGCACACCTGGTGGTCGCACCCCTAGCAAAGAAGAAATAGATTTATCTTTACCGTTTGTTAATAAAATTATTGAAATGTTATCCCCGCGTGTCGTGGTGACATTTGGGACATTAGCCGCGAATGAAATAGCAAATACTAATTTAATATCAGCACATGGAAACAACATTGAATCCGAACACGGATATACAATTATTCCAATATATCATCCAAATTATCTTATTTTAAAACCCAGCGCAAAGAAAGATGTTTGGGCTGCATTACAAAATATTCAAAAATTGTTGAAAAACCCGTAAAAATATTTAATAATTTCCCCGTAAGTTATTAAAGGAGCACGACTATTAAAACTAATATGAATAATGCGAAAGGGCGCGACATGGGCCCACGTATGAACGAGAAAATATTTGCAAAATCTGTTCAAGTAATAAGTCAAGACGGCCAAAATCTTGGTACAATGGACACGAGTGCCGCATTAAATATGGCATATGATATGGGGCTTGATTTGGTTGAAATAAATGCCAGCGCAACCCCAGTATTAGTAAAAATAATGGATTATGGCAAATACAAATATGAACAGAAAAAACGCGCAAGTGAAGCACGCAAAAAACAAAAAAGCATTGAAATCAAAGATGTATGGGTAAAGCCGTTCATTGAAGAAAATGATTTGAATATCAAATTGAAAAAAGTTTTTGAATTCTTGGGCGAAGGCAACAAGGTAAAAATTTCTGTCATGACCAAGGGTAATAAAAAAGTTTTGGCGCGTGGTCGCGATTCTATCCAGGGTTTATTTGAACATATCGTTGAACTGATTGGTGACAAAGGAACATTGGAATCAAAATCAAAACCAGACGATCGAACAAAATCTATAATGATTGCGCCAACAAAATAAACACCGCCCATTTGGGCGGTTTTTTAGTATGTTTATTTGTTGCAAATTATGTTTTTTTGCAGTATTGTAATTTCATCTTAAAAGGACAAAATATGGATTCAAATAAACTTTCTTTCGAAGAAGCATATAAACAATTAACAGAACTTGTTCAAAAAATGGAATCTGGCGAAATGCCTTTGGCTGATTCTGTCGCTGCATACGAAAAAGGCATTAAATTAAAGGCCTATTGTGAACAATTATTGAAAGAAGCAGAATTAAAAATCGAAACATTGAAAGTGACAAATGCCGGTGAATAAATATGGCTGAAAAAAATAAATTATCCCCGGTTATGCAACAATATGTTGATATGAAAGCGGAAAATCCAGACGCGCTTTTGATGTTCCGTTTGGGTGATTTTTATGAAGCATTTTTTGAAGATGCAAAAACAATTAGCGAAACATTATCTTTGGTTTTAACACATCGTGGGACAGATGGTTTTGGTGTAAACGTTCCAATGTGTGGGATTCCATGGCATGCATCTGATAATTATTTTGGACGATTGGTTAAAAGCGGATTCAAAGTTGCACTGGTTGAACAAATGGAAACTCCAGCGCAAGCCAAAGAACGCGGACATAAATTCATTGAAAGAAAAATTGTACGTGTTTTAACCCCAGGAACATTGACAGATGAAAACTTATTAACACCATCTAAATCTAATTTTTTGATTTCTATTGTACCAACAGGCGAATCAAAATTTGATTTAGCAGGTTGTGATATTTCAACAGGTGAATTTTTTATTGGCGAAACGGATTCTGTGTTTGATGATATGATTCGTATAAATCCTGCGGAAATAATTTATCCTGAAAAAGATGCAGAAAATGAAACAATAAAAAATCTACGCGAAATATATAAAACCACACCTGTTTATGAAAAGCTTTATTTGCGTTCTGATATAAATTTGATTGTCACGCATGTGTTTGGTGGAAATATTCGTTCTGATAACTCAGAAAATGCAAACGCCATAACATTACTTGCAGGATATTTATTCAATACTCAACGTGGTGCAAATATATCGTTTCGCGCACCGTATTCTTTTAAATCTGGACGTCAGTTAATCATAGATTCATCTACATGGAAAAGTTTGGAAATAGACGCACCAATAAACGATGGTGGTGCATGTTTATTGGATGTAATAGATAAAACAAAAACTGCAAGTGGTGCGCGTAAATTGCGTTCTTATTTGCGTACTCTGCCTGGGGATAAAGATGTCATTTTGAAACGCCAGGAACATATTGGACATTTATTAACCAATCATGCATTAATGTCCGAAATAAATTCTGTTTTATCACGCACACCTGATGTGAATCGCGCATTATCACGTTTGATGTCTGGACGCGGAACGCCACGTGATTTAAAAAATATTTCTGAATTTTTACTGGTACTGGATACTATAAAAAATGTTGGTAAAAAATTAGATACGGAATTAGCCGAAAAATTCGCACAAATCGATACGCATGATAATTTTGCACACGAATTGAACTGCGCATTAAATGATGATTTGCCTACATTTTTCAGGGACGGTAATGTAATTAAAACTGGATTTGATGCTGCACTTGATAATATGCGAAAATTATCGAACGGCGCAATGGAAACTATCGCTGAATTACAGGCCGAATATATAAAACAAACCGGTATAAACACATTAAAAATTAAATACAATACTGTACTGGGATATTTTATAGAGGTTCCATCATCTCGTGCAGATACAATGATGGCAAATGATTCCGGTTTTATACATCGTCAAACAATGACCGGCAATGTACGTTTTACAACATCACGTTTGATAGATTTAGACAACGATATTCGCAGCGCGTCTGAAAAATCATCTGCAATTGAAAATGAAATCATAGATAAACTGATTGAACACATTCGTGAGATTTCAAAAGATTTGATGAATACGGCAGATTTAGTGGCTGATGTAGACGTTTGGAATTCGTTGGCAAAAATCGCAGATTTGCATTCATGGGTTCGTCCAGAAATAACAAATTCATGTGAATTTAATATTGTTGGTGGACGTCATCCGGTTATCGAAGAAGCATTACGTCACAATGGAAATAAATTCGTAAAAAATAATTGTGATTTAAACCAAGAACCAGTTGCTTTATTAACAGGTCCAAACATGGCCGGTAAATCAACATATCTGCGTCAAAATGCGATATTGGTGGTGTTGGCACATTTGGGATCTTTTGTTCCTGCAAAATCTGCGACAATTGGTATTTGCGACCAATTATTTTCGCGCGTTGGGGCATCTGATAATTTGGCAGCAGGCCAATCAACATTTATGGTTGAAATGGTTGAAACAGCAAACATTTTAAATCGTGCGACAAAACAATCTTTCATTATATTTGATGAAATAGGGCGCGGAACATCTACTTTTGACGGTATGGCAATTGCCCAGGCCGTTTTGGAATACATAAATGCGTTGGGTGCACGCACATTATTTGCAACACATTATCATGAATTGACTGGTTTGGTCAGGGATGAAAATTTAACAAATGTTTCATGTTTAACTATCGATGTTCGCGAACATAATAATGACATAGTATTTTTACATAAAATTATTCCAGGTGTCGCAAACCGTTCATATGGTATTGCCGTGGCTAAAATGGCGGGCATGCCGGCAAAGATTGTTGAACGCGCTGAAAACGTTTTGGAAAATCTGGAAAACGAAAAAGCGCATACACCGATAATTAAAAAAGAAAAATCATCTGTAAAACCGATGGTTAACGAAGAAAACCCAAAACCACAATTATCATTATTTGAATAATATGGATGGAATCGTAATTTTAGATAAAGATTCGGGCATGTTCAGTCGAACAGCCGGGCACCGTATTGTAAAAATATTTGGTGAAAAAAAATTTGGTCATATTGGGACATTGGACCCAATGGCAACCGGGGTTTTGCCTGTTATGATTGGCAACGCGACAAAAATGATTCCGTTTATTGAAGAAATAAATCGAAACGAAAAAGAATATTTGTTCGGGCTTCGTTTTGGCATTGAAACCGATTCTTTGGATATAACCGGAAATAAAACCGCCGAATCAAATATTATTCCAAATGAAAACGAAATTAAATCAGCTGTACAAAAATTAACTGGTGAAATCGAGCAAATTCCGCCGGCTTTTTCGGCAGTCCATATAAACGGCAAACGCGCATATGAATTGGCCCGCAGGGGTGAAAATGTCGATATAGAACCGCGTAAAATAACTATTTATGAATTGGAATATACCGGTAAAAACGGGGAAGAATACAATTTCAGGGTTCGTTGCAGTCGTGGAACATACGTTCGATCCATTGTTCGTGATATTGCAAAATTATGTGGTTCAGTTGCCACAACAACATATATTCGACGAACATTAACAAACGGTTTTGACATAAAAAACGCGGTAAAACTTGATTTTTTGGAAAATCTGGTTAATAATGGGTGCGCTGTCGATAAATATTTATTGACGCCCGATTGTGCACTGGGGGACATTCCGGTAATCAATCTGGACGATAAAGACATCGAATTATATAAACACGGTGGATTTATCCAGGTGGCAAAAACCGATGGTTTGTATCGCGTTTATTCGAACGAAACATTTGTTGGAATAGGGCGCATATCGAATCAAACGTTAAAGCCAAAACGAACAATATAAACAAAAGGAAAATATAATGTCCGTAACAAAAGAAAAGAAAAGCGAATTAGTCAAAGCTTTTAAAACAAGCGAACATGACAATGGTGGTTCTGCTGCATCCCAGGTTGCAGTTTTAACAGAACGCATTCGCAATTTGACAGAACACATGAAAAACAACCACAAAGACGAACATTCAAAACGTGGATTGTTATTGATGGTTAACCGCCGTAAGAAATTATTGGCATACATCAAAGATCGCAATGTGTCTGAATACGAAGAACTGATTAAAAAATTAGGTCTGCGTAAATAATTTTTTAAAAAATTATAGAAAAACACCGGCAA
>OMQP01000044.1 GCA_900313285.1 uncultured Pseudomonadota bacterium | reverse complement strand
TCTGGTCGGGGCGAAAGGATTCGAACCTTCGACACCTTGGTCCCAAACCAAGTACTCTACCAGACTGAGCTACACCCCGAAAACGAATTGTATTATATCTTTATTTTTACAAAATGCAAATACTATTTTGATTTTTTTATAAATACTTGATTTTTGTGTGATATTGATAATAATATCCGCCAAATAACAATAATAGGTTGTGTTATGAAATACACTTTGCACACTCATACTGTTGGTTTTGACGGGCGATATTCTGTCCAGGCCATGGTTGATCGTGCGCGTGATTTGGGTTTTAAAACAATTGGTATTTCAAATCATTTCATTGTGAATCCAATAATCAAAAAAACAAAAATGTATCCGTATGCTGTTCGTGGTGGATACAGCAATATTTACGCTGCGTCGTTTGAAGAGGTTTTATTGCGTTTTGTTCCACACTATCGGGAAGTTCGCACCATTCAAGAATTAAATCCTGATATGAAAATATTATGCGGAATGGAAGTGGATTTTTTCCCACATGTGAAATGGCTTGAAGGTTTTGAAAATGCAATTCAAATATTAAAACCTGATTATACTATTGGGTCGGCTCATTTTGTGGAATATGGTGGCACATTATTAAACAGTCATGATTGGGAAGAATCAGATGAACAAACCAGGGAACGTTTATTAAAAAGATATTGGTCTAATGTTGCTGCTGCGGCAGATTCAGGATTATTTACATGGTTGGCGCATTTGGATTTGCCAAAGAAAGTTGGCCTTGGTCGCGAAGACATGTGGGCTGAATATGAAAATAGGGCGGTTGAAAGTGCTGCAAATACAAATACTGCAATTGAAATAAACACATCTTTTTATCGTGATTATTGTTATGAACCGTATCCGTCAAACCGTATTTTAAAAATGATGCAGGAACATGATGTTGCGACAATAATCAGTGATGATGCTCATGAAGTAAAAAACATAGGTCGCCATTTTGATGATGCGCGAAAAATTATACAAGATTTAAATTTAAGAACATATCAACGTTAAAAAAACGCCCATCCGGGCGTTTCTTATTTGTTTGTTAACTGTAATTCTATACGACGATTCTTTTGCAAAGATTCTTTGTCGCGTCCCAGTTCTGTTGGGTGCAGATCCCCAAACCCAGATGGAACCAATCTGCGTTTTGAAACACCGTCTTTGACTAATTCGTTTACAACAGCTGTTGCACGAAGCAGGGATAATTGCATGTTGTTTGAATATGCACGTGTTCCAACCATAACAGGTTTATTGTCTGTGTGACCGTCAACGCGAATAATCCAATCTATGTTATTAGGAATCTTTTCTTCAAAATCTTTGATGATGTTTGCCAACAATTTTAATTGTTTTTTACCATCGTTTGAAATTTTGTATGAACCGCTGTCGAACAAAATATCAGATGATACGATAAATCTGTCGCCATCTTGTTTGATTGTTGTGCGGTCACCCAGTGCATTTTTAACCTGTCTGTAAAAATCAGATTGATATTCAGCCAACGAATTCAATTCTGCAACTTTTTCTGCCAATGCTTTGTTCAAACGGTTTGACATTTCGACATATTCAATTTCTTTCTGTTTTGCAGTCGCTTCTGATTGTTTTAAAGCGTCTTCCAATTCAGAAATACGAATATTCAAAGCATCGATTTCCATGTTTGCCTGATCTAAGATTTCACGACGATCTTCAGCACCTTGTTCAGACAGAATTTGTTTTTCACGAACCGCAGATTGTAATTGTTCTGTCAATGCGGCAATTTGTTTTGCTAATTCTGCCTGGTTTACAGTCAATTGTGCCAGTTGTTCTTCGTATGCGTTTGCTAAATTCTTTTGCTGAATTTCTTGGTTTGCAATCGTGACTTCCTGGGTTTCCAATGCATCACGTGCAGCGATTAACAACTGTTCAGCTTCCTGTTTATCAGCGCTCATCTGTTCGATTTGTTCTGCTTGTTCTTGGGATGTTTGTTCCAATTCAGCAACTTTCTTTGCGCCAACATTTTTGTTGAATACACTGGTTGTTGTCCATAAAAATACAAACACAATCAGCAAGAAAATCAAAATGATAACCAGATTAGAAAATAAATCTACGAATCCTGGCCATGCGCTTGTTCTTTCACGAAATCTTACGTTTAACATGATTTTTCCCTCTCTCTTGGTTGTGTGATTATTTGTTTTTGAACAAATAATCGATAGCTGTGCCTATGTATTCAGCATAGGCATCAAAATTTTCCCTTTCCTGTTTTGTTTTTGGCAATACATTTTCATGTGACATTAAATATTTGCTAAGTGCTTCCACTGATGCAAATCGTATCACTTTGTTGCCTAAATCTATGTTTTTATTTGAAATACACAAAATACGAGTGTCTATGTTTATTCCTTCCAAAGTATCAGCAAAACACAATTCAATACGTTTTAGTGTGTTTTGTAATGTATAAAAATCATTATTCAGGGTTGCTACAAATAATTTTTCATTTGTTCCAATTGCGATAACTGCAGGATATTTGCCGTCAATTCTAATAATATCACGAACATCGTACCCGGCAGCAATAAACGCATCATAAATCATGGATATTTTTGTATAAACAGATTCATTTACAGGTGCGCTTTCTGCAATTTCATTTGTTTTTTCGTTGCCTGGTTTTTGTAAAACATACTGTGTCATGAAATCTGTTAATTCGGTAAACATAGTATTTTGTGCGAATTGTAATTGCAATCCCAGGAAGCCGACAATCAAGCTGCCTGCCAATCCCAATAAAGAACTTGTGAATGCAGTAGCCATCCCAGATAATGGACCCGCCATACCAATTTGCATTTCCTGTAAAACATATTCGTTACTGAAATCCAAATTCATTAACAAATCAGCAAAACCGCCAACTGTCAAAATAAGTCCCCAAAACGTTCCCAATAACCCCAGGAAAATCAAAGTATTCGTTATATAACGCACCCAATCACGTTCTTCTTCAATGCGATTTGCAACCAAATCAAGCAATTCGGATAAACTGCCGGTTGTTATATGAATGTGTTTGTTATGCAAAGCCAGGGAAATAGGGCGCAAAAGTTTTGGTGCAAATCCAAAATCTGCCCGACCATCAAAATATGCGTGTAACCATTTATATTCTGGTAACAATTTGAACATATTCACAAAACAAAGCCCAATTCCAAAAATTGTTGTGCCAATTATGATTCCGTTAAGTAAAACATTGGTTATTGCGATGTTCAATACTGTGCGCCAAAAAATAAGCGCCAACACCAGCAAAACCGCCGTTACAATGGACATTATATTAAGATTTCTGTGAAACCGTTTCATGTTTTTCATCTCTCGTTAATAAAATCTTAGTAAAAAATTCGTGGCTCTGTCAACAGGGTTTTAATACATATATATAATAAAAGTATAAAAATGCTTGCTTTTTTACAAAAAATCTTCATAATGGGGGATGTTCCTGCTGACAGCATGGGGTTGTCGGCTGTATAAACCAAAGGAAATAAAATGGCTTATTATGAAAGCGTCCTGGTCTTTCGTCAGGACTTGACCGAACCGCAGGTTAAAGAAAAAGCGGAAAAATTTACACAAATTATCAAAGAATTGGGTGGCGATGTTAAATCCACTGAATTTTGGGGATTGCGCAATTTGGCATACATCATTCGTAAAAACCGCAAGGCACATTATGTAATGTTGAACATTGAATTGCCAGGTTCACAAATCACAGAATTGGAACGTCGTTCCCGCATAGATGAAGATGTTATTCGTTTCTTGAACGTACGTGTTGAAGAATTATCAAAAACACCATCTATCATGATGAAAAAATCTACAGACGAAGAGGTGGCATAATGGCAGTACGTGCAGCAATTTATCGTAAAAAATCAAACCCATTAAAGGGCAAGGTTATCGATTATAAAGATGTGAAATTATTGTCACATTACATCACAGAACGTGGAAAAATTGTTCCATCTCGTATTTCTGGTGTTTCACAGAAAGATCAACGTGCATTGGCAACAGCCATCAAACGTGCACGTCATTTGGGATTAATGCCTTTCGTTCGCAATAACTTGGGTTAATCTCTAACTTTATTAAATAAAGGACAGATAAAATGAAAGTAATCTTAACAGAAAAAATTACAAAATTGGGCAACATTGGTGACACTGTTGAAGTTAAAACAGGTTACGCACGTAACTATTTGTTACCAAATAATAAAGCAATGCGTTGCACAAAAGAAAATGTTGCTTTGTTTGAAGCTAAAAAAGCAGAATTGGTGGCTCGTCACGAAAAAGCTAAAAAAGATGCTGAATCAAAAGTTGAAGCAGTTAAAAATGCTAAATTACATATGATTCGCCAGGCCGGTGATACAGGTCAATTATATGGTTCTGTATCTTCACGTGATATCGCACGCGAATTGAAAGAAGTCGCAGGCGTATCTGTTGAATCTGCTCAGGTTATGTTGGGTTCCCCAATCAAATCAGTTGGTGCATTTGATACAAAAATCGCATTACATCCAGACGTTATCGTTGATGTAAAGATTTACGTTGCACAAACTCAAGACGAAATCGATGCATTGGTTGCTGGTAAAACTTTAACTTTCGGAACAAAGAAAGTTGAAGAAGAAGCACCAGTTGCTGAAGAAAAAGCAGAAGAAAAACCTGCAGAAGCAGTTGCTGAAGAAGCAACAGAAGCAAAAGCAGAATAATTATTTTCTGTTATTCAAATTAAAACACCGTCAATCGACGGTGTTTTTTAT
>OMQP01000047.1 GCA_900313285.1 uncultured Pseudomonadota bacterium | reverse complement strand
GACATGTTGGCAAATGTTTCTGCCAAATCTCTGTATAATATTTTTAATTCTTCTTCGGTCAAACTATTAAAATCAGGTAAATTACGCCATGCCTTTGAGGCCGGGTCCATAAATTCTGATTTAGCCCAAGATTCTGCGTCTTTGTTTGGAAAATCTTTGTTATCCACCAATTTGTCATAATGGGCTTTAACTGCCGGTGGCATTTTGTGAAGATTTAAAAGACTAAAATACTGTTTTACAAAATGTTGCAAATTTTCCATAATCGCACCTCTTGGTTATCACACCCCAACAATATAATTATAGCATTTTTTGGGTGTTTTTCAAGTGCAGCCGGTTTTTTCTGTGTTTTTGTTCCTGTTTTTTTCTTTCCAGAAAAGTATATAATTTACGGCATGGTTTTAATGAATGTGTTTTTGAAATCTATACCCTATATTTTGTCCATTGCAGGCGGGGTTTTCGTTTTCGATTTTTCCCAAAAATATTTACATGATGCGGGCTGGATAGATTTAATGGATAATGTTGCAGCATCTCTTTTGGCAATACCGTTAGTGTTTTTGTTTTATGACTATTCTAATTTTTTAATAACACGTCGAGTGCATAAACATCAGCATACAAACCTGATAAATACATTGGATGGCTATTTATTCAAAATTTTAGGACAAATGAAAAACATTATTGGATTAACCCGCATAGAAGTCCCGATGCAAGATATAAATTTGAATTATAAAAAATTAAATTTGGATATTAAATATTTACGCGTAATAAGAAAGAATTTAAATAATCTTGAAGATTTGCTTTATAAATCAGACAAAATAGAAATTCTTGATCCGCAACATACGCAAATACTTTCGTTCATAGCTGAAGAATTAAACCAAATTTTAAACGAATGTAAATATCATAATTCGCCAAAAGAAATCGCACGATACATCGAAACCACATTATCTATGATAGACGATTGGTTTTATGCGACAGGTTATACTGCGCGAAAAAGAACCCAAAATAAAAGTAATAATAAATAAAAATAAAACGACCTTGCGGTCGTCTAATTTTTTCTGGTGGAGGCACAGAGACTCGAACTCTGGACCCAATGATTAAAAGTCATTTGCTCTACCAACTGAGCTATGCCTCCAAACCGAACTTTTTTGCGTTCGGGGGGAATTTTGACACATAAAAAAATAAAAATCAAGAAAAAAGTGTATTTTTTCAAATTTTTTTGAATTCGGACATCAAATCGAGGTTTTGAATTGGAAAACAAAATGTTGTTGTTGATTTAATGCCCGAATTCATAATAAAATTATGTAAAAAATCAGGGGTTCAAACAATCTGTTTGAATCCCTAGGTTTTTATGGATATGTTCTAATTCTTCTCTAGTGTGTATTTTGTGGAGATTCGAAAAACGGGGATAAAACCTTGCGTGCTTCATTTATATAAAAATCCATAGCTAAATATTCATTAGCAAATTTATATTTTTTTGATTTTTGTGTTTTCGATTCTATTGCCACAATCCATGTTTGTTCTTGTTGATCAAATACAGGTTTTGATATATGTCTTGTTATATGTTCTGCAAAACTAGTATAACTTGGTGCAGAGTTCTTTTCTTTTGTATTTGTCATATGCATGACAATTTTTCTGTCGGCTGGCAATAAATTATATTTCAATGCTTCGTCTAATGTTAACCATTCCATATCGTCATGCACAGACAATCTTATAGTGCCATCATAATATTTTACATCGTATGCAAAAATTTCATATTCGCCAAACGGAACAGAAGTAATCATTTTACCTATCTTGGCTTTGATATATAATTCTTCGTCTAATTCGCGTTTAAGTGCTGCGGTTATGCGTTCACCTTGTTCGACTTTTCCACCAGGAAATTCCCAAAAACCCGGAAATTTTTGGTCTGGACTGCGACGCATTAATAAAACTTTGTCTTCAAATCTAATAACTGCAGCTGCAACTTTTTTCATTTTTTATTATCTTTGGTTTGTTGTGGTTGTTTTTGCTAAATTGGCACGATAAAAATCTGATGCTTTTGTTCCATCAATAATAATAGGCAATACAGCCCAATTTTGATTTTGTGATGGATAATCTGTCAATTTTGTTTTTGTTGTATTTGTCATTTTCTTTTTACCTCTTGTTTTTTTGGGCAAGGGACACGAAGGATAACACACATAAAACGAAAATCAAGCGTTTTTAACCTGGATTGAAATCTATGACAATATCACGTTTTTTATTGACAAAATAAGCTATAGAGTGATATTTTTTGGTATATATAGTAACACACATCATAAGGAGTTTTTTTTATGAAACACTTAAAATCTAAAATTAACATGAAAAATCTTATCAATTTGAATCCTTCGCGTTTAAAAGTATTTCTGTTGGCGGCCTTAATGGGCGGAATGACAGCGTGTAAAGACGTGTTAGAACCAGAAATGACAACACAACAGCAATCAAATACAACATCAACGGCCAGAGCAACTTTTGAGAATGAAGAACCAGGATCACAGGATGTTTTTATGAAACATTTGTCTAGTGCGTATGATGCAGAATTTTATGCTGGTGCTGGTGGTTATTTTTATCCTTCTATACCAGGGTATTATGATGACGTTGATGGCTTGTATATTTCTGATTATACTGATTATGGGGCACAGGGTAACTATGCATACTATAATCAAGATGAACATTTTGCAAATCGTATAGATGGACAATCTTTGGATGGAACAGCATCTTTTGTCATGAATAATTATATTTATAGCGTTAGTGTTGCAAGTACAGGTGAAAGTTGGAAAATGTTAAATGTTCCAGAAGAAGTTTATTTCAATTCGTACCAAAATATGTCAAATACATTAATGTCAGTAAGTGCTAGAAATTATTTGACATCTGTTGGTGCTGATGCTGTTTATACCGACAGTATATGTAAAGCTATCTCGGATGGTCGTGGTTCGTGGACAATGATGCCTGTTCAGACCACTGTTATGTCCAAAGGGGCAGGTGTTGGATTACATCATTCTGATTTTGGTCTTATTGAAGGGCCTGTTCCTGTTGCAGGAGATCCAAGCAAACATGAAACCTATCCATATATTGGTGGTGTCTCTTATAAACGCGTGAATGCTTCTTCTGATTATGCAAAATACAAAGGTACAGCATATGTATCAGTTATGCCAACGGATGACCTCTTGCAGTCAACTTCTAATAATGGAAATGTAGGACGCGGGTTACAAGTTTTTGCCACGGATTCTGCAGCTGCAACATTTTCGCATGGGGCAGTTGCTGATACTCTGGTAATGCCATTTAATGATTGGTATACTGTAACAATTATCACGCAGCACAGCAATAACCAAATGAAATTGTCATTTGACAATTTCCCAACAAATCTGTGGGATGATGATCTTTGGGGAACAAGATGGAGTCTTGATTGTAATCCATTTGTCTATTATCCGGTTCAGAAAAATGAAATGCCAAATGGTGTAAATTTTTATAATTACAATTCGCAAACAGGGCAATTCCCACAAATTGGATATAAATCTGTAGATGTTTCTGTGTCTGAACCATTGTTTTATGATGGTGAAAATACTGGTACAACGACAGGATTAGATTATGTTTATTGTGCGCCGGCTCGTAGAACGCAAGCAGAGGATGATTCTCCATACATTGCCAATGAAGCGGTTATAAATGGTTCTTATAAAGAATTACATACTGATGCTGTTTCAACAAAAGGTACAGAGATAGGTTTTGTGTTTGGCGGTGTAAGACAAAGATAAAACTGATAAACACACACCAAAACGGTGTGTGTTTTATTATGGTGTATAAATAAATGATAAAAAAGCCCCTTGTTTGTGGAATCGTTGCGGTTGGACCAAATGGTATTATTGGCTGTGGTATGCATATGCCGTGGCACAGTAAACAAGATCTTTTTCACTTTAAGAACACGACAATGGGGTGGCCGTGTATATTTGGAAAAAATACTTATGATAATTTGTCGATTAAACCGTTGCCTGGGCGTTTAAATATAGTATGTTCTTCATCATATCAAATTGCAAAACAGGGTGATGTTTTGCGTGTTCCGTCTTTGGAAGAAGCAATAAAACAATGCGGCAATACGGACCGGATTTTTGTTTGTGGTGGTGCGGTTCTCTATAATTATGCATTAAAAAATGATTTGATAGATGTTATGTATTTAACGCAAATATATTTATATGATGAAAAGTTAAAAAAACAGATAGAACACAGCAAAGAAACAAATACATATTTTCAGTATAATTTCAGCGACGATAAATGGCGCAAATATGATATCCCGTATCCAGAAAATATTTTGCCGGCTGAAAACCCTGGTATTAAAGCCTTTTTCTATAAATATGTTCGTGTAAGATAGTCGATTTTAATTTTTTTGTAAAATTGCAAACGAATGCTTAACAAAATATGATTTTTGTATTAAGTGTTGTTTGCTAAATCAAAAAGGTTAAAATATGAGTGTTTTTTCGTATTCTGATTTGTTTGATGCCTTAGAAAAAAAGCCCACGTGTCGTGGGCTTTTTTAATGCTTGATTAAACAATGTTGTTTTTCTTATAATCTTTTTATATAAAGAAAGAA
>OMQP01000048.1 GCA_900313285.1 uncultured Pseudomonadota bacterium | reverse complement strand
TTCATTTGTTTTTGTCCTTTCTTTTTGCCAATTTGCATTCTAATCCATTATTGCTGGTTATATTTAATGTTCTATAGAACAAAGTTCCTGTCATTTTGGCATTTGTGAAAACGTTTACTGTGTCAATTGTTGCGTCGCCTTCAAGATTGCCGTGCAAGAACAGAGTATGTGCCTGAATATCCCCAACTACCTGGCCACCACGACCAATAATAATTGTTTCGGCAACAACATTTCCGTGTACAGTACCGTGAATTTGAACAGTATGATCTGTTTCAATGTTGCCGGTTAATTTACAACCTGCGCCAACAATAGTTGGTGACTTTTTTTCGTCTGAATCAGTAAAAGCTAACATCTTTCCTATTCCTTTACAAAATTTATCGGGTTAAATGGGGTGCCTTTGTATCGTATTTCGTAATGTAAATGTGGTCCCGTAGAACGACCTGATGATCCGCCAAGACCAATAACTGTTCCTGGTCTGACCCAATCTCCACGAGATACCATTATTTTAGATAAATGCGCGTATAATGTAGTGAATCCAAGCCCATGATCAATTTCAACTGTGGTTCCATAGCCAGAGCGTTCCCCCGCAGAAACAACGCGTCCTGGGGCAACTGCATATAATTCGGTTCCTATTTTGCCAGCAAAATCAATACCTTTGTGTTGTTTAGGGGTTTTTGTAAATGGGTCTTGTCTTGAACCGTATGGTGATGTAATGACTTTGTGTTCAACAGGTGCGCCCATTGGTAATATTTGTGTCAAACGGTTTAATCCGTGCCATTTTTCAATATCAGCTGCGATTTTTTTGTATTTTTCATTTGCGTTTTTATTTAAAGCAATAGGAATATATTTTCCGCCAATAAATTGGTTTGAATAATTATTGGCTTGTTCTGTCAATTTGGTTTCGTTCAAACCGAGTTTTGTTAAACTTGAATTTATCTTTTTTAAATTATCACGCAGGTTTGAAATATTTTCATTGGTCATTTTAGATACTGCATCAACAATTTGTTTGTCGGCGTCAGCAATTTCAGTAGATTGTAAGATGATTTCTTGGTGTTGCTGTTTTAATATGTCGTTTTCGTTGCGGACTAATTCAACCACTACTGACAATTCAGCCATTTTATCAAATTCGGGTGTGTAATTTTCGTCGTCCATCATCTTTACAATGCGTGTTTGCAAGAAATCTAATTCCCCAACAATTTTTGATTTAGTGTTCAAAAGATTTTCTTTTTCCTGGTCGGATAATTTATTTGCGTTTAATATTTTATAATCAGTAAGATTTAATTCTTTTGTTAAATCATTGTATTTTTTCAAATATGTTTTTAAATCAGACATTTGACGATGATGTTGTGTGCGTGATTGCTCTAATTGCTGTGTTCTTTTTTGCAATAATGGTCTGTGATAAACATATACGTACGTAGACCATGCAGCCCAAATGGACATTGTTACAATCGCGCAGAATTTAGTAAAACGCCAAAAACTACTTTGCTGATATGTATGAACTTCGCCGTCTTGGGTGTCCATTACGGTACAGTCGCGTGGTGGAAAAATACGTGCAATACCGCGCCATATTATTCTGAAAGGCGATGTTATTAATTCCCAAAGGGATGAAAAATATCTTGCGATAAACCCAATCATAATGTTCACAGTGTAGCCAATAAAGCGTCAATAGTCAAGCCATCACGCAAAATAGAATCATTGTTCATGGATGTGCCTTGAAAAATTGTCAAACCGGTTTTTGTGCCCTGTTTTGCGCGGATTAATACGCGTTCCGCAGAAGTTTTTGAACCAAAAAGAGGAAAGATTTGTATATTGCCAAAGTGTTTTTTTTCTAAAACAGATATGATTTTATCCGCACAAAGAGTATCTGATATAATGCAAAACCAACCGTTAGAGGCAACGCGTGCACAACTGTGCTTAACCCACTCTTTTATATCAATATTATGATGGGCGTTATGTTTTGCTGGGGTCCCGTTAAAATATGGAGGGTTAGTTATTACCAAGTCAAAACGATCTTGGGTGAACCAATTTAATATATTCTGTTTTAAAAGTTTTATGTTAAGGTTGTTCAATTCAAAATTCTTTTGGCACGCATCTAACATTTCTTGTGAAATGTCGATGCCAGTTACATTGGCTTTTGGGTTGTGTGTCAGCAAACACAGTGTAACCCCACCCGTCCCAACTCCTATATCTAAAACAGTTTTTGCGTGTGTTGGGGCATATGCAGCCAACCATACGGCGTCGCTTGTTGGATTATAAATGCCGCGAGTCATTGTAACGCGACCATTTAATAATGTAAAATTTGCTTGTTTTTCTGCCATACCTATATAATAATTCAACAAAACGAAAAGGCAAGTTTATGTTTAATGATTTTTCAATAGCTTCTACAGCAATAAGTTCCTTTAATAACGCAGCATTGGTTAACCCTTTGTTTTTTGCGAGTGCTATTTTGGCGTTGCCGCTGTTCTTTGTTGTATATCTCTATGGTGGTGATTTTATGGCGAAAATCGGTTGGCGGAAAAATGAAGTTGAACATAAAACAGGTTTCTTTTCGCTGGCTTTTTTGATGGTTTGGTTATTGATATTTGGTGGAAATTATGCGGTAATTCGTGACGGTATATCATTGCTTCCAACCATGATAGCATTGGTTTTATTTGGATTAACGATTGTAATTACACAACAAAGCATAAAACAAAAATACATTGAAAAAATAACAGATAAAAAAACAGAACTGTTCGTATTTGGAACTTTGTTTTTGTTAACTGCTTTTTCAGCTATGCCAACTTGGTTTGGAATATTGTTGCAATTAAGTGCTGTTTTGTGTGGAATTATAATAGGCAGCCGTATCAAGAAAGAAATTGCGTTGATACCGGCCACAACTGTTTTGTTTGGGTTTGTAACTGTTTTAATACTGATGCAACCAGAATTTTTCAGATTTGGTCAATTAGGAAATTTAACCCTGATTCATTTAATAGCGATAATGTTAACGGGATTTTGTGCGGTTACAGTTCTTGCGACAAAATACACAAACGCACGTTCAAAGATTTATGACAGCGCATATATAAAACTGAAATGGTTGTTCAGAATTATTTCTGTGTTGGCTTTGGTGTTGTTTGTTTCAACAGAATCTGTGCCTGTGTTTATTGGTTTATTAGTATCAACTGCCTTATTGGAAATGGTGACAATTTACCACGGTTCAAATAATTTGGCGGCTGTTTCAAAAAAAGCATGGGCTTTATTGTTAATTTGTTTTGGAATTATAACGATATGTCCGGTAATTTCTTCTTTGGGTATATTGTATATGACGCAGGAAACAAATGGTTTAAAACTGTCTGATTTTTCACGTTTGTTATAATTGGTTATATTTATTGAATATCATATTTTGCCTATTTAGTGTAATATCTTGTCTGTAATATAAGATAGGATGAAAAAAATGGCAACTATTATAGATCCAAGTGCGGTTATTAAACCTGGTGCGATTATTGGAAACGATTGTAAAATCGGCCCTTTCTGTATTGTGGGGTCAAATGTGGTTTTGGGTGATCGTGTTGAATTAGTTTCAAACGTAGTTATTGATGGAAAGACATCTATTGGTGATGATTCTATTGTTTATCCTTTTGCTGTTCTTGGTGTGATGAGTCAAGATTTAAAATGGCAGGATGAATCAACGATGACAGGTTTGCGCATTGGTAAACGTTGTAAAATCCGCGAATATGTAACAATTCATTCTGGAACACCTGCTTCAGACGGAACAGAAATCGGTGATGATTGCCAGATTATGGTTAATGCACACGTTGGACACGATTGCAAGATTGGAAACAGCGTAGTTATGTCAAATTTGGTCCAGGTTGCTGGTCATGTGGAAGTTGAAGATTTTGCTATTTTGTCGGGTGGCGTGATGGTGTTGCAGTTCGCACGTATTGGTCGTAATGCGTTTATTGGTGGAATGAGTGGTGTTGGAAACGATGTTTTACCATATGCGATTTATGATGGTTCACGTGCAGTTTATCGTACGATAAATCGTGTTGGGTTAATGAGACACGGTTTTACAAACGAAGATTTACATGCTATTCATTCTGTATATTCAGCAGTATTTGGCAGCAGTGAAGGAACGGTTTCTGACAGATTGAATAAGATTCGTAAAGAAGTAAAAAACAATAAATATGCTATGGATGCGATAGATTTTATTGAAAATCGTTCAAAACGCGGTATTGGAACGGCTAAAAATGAAGGCCACTAAAAAAAATATTAAAGTTTTTATTATTGCTGGTGAAGTTTCCGGCGATGTTTTGGCCGCAAAGATTATGCGCGAAATGCCAGGGGTTGATTTTGTTGGTATTGGTGGTCAAAACATGTGTGATGCAGGATTAAAAACTTTATTTCCCATGGCTGATTTAGCAGTAATGGGGATTTTTGAAGTTTTGGCACACGCAAAAATTTTGTCACAAAGAATTAAACAAACTATATCTGCGATTATAAAAGAAAAACCAGATATTGTTTTAACAATAGATTCCCCAGGATTTGCAAAATCTGTTGTCAAAGGTGTGAAA
>OMQP01000054.1 GCA_900313285.1 uncultured Pseudomonadota bacterium | reverse complement strand
ATGACATTACTGCAATTATTGCAGATGTTAAGAATATGTTTTTCATGAATTGTTCCTTCCTTTTATATATCTGTTCCTATTATAGAACAAAAGCGGGACGGAACGCAAGATGAAAAAAAAAAAAAAAACGGTAAAAACAATGACTTATACATGATTTTGCAAGGTTTTCAAAAATAAAAAATGCCCAAACGGGCATTTTTTATGATTTTTTTTATTATCCCAAACATGTCAATGTTGCCGGAATATTTTTTACCAAAAACCAAACTGTTCGATAATTTGACATATACATACATGCCAAAAATACACCCGCAACCATCAAAACAAATATTACACTGATACGTTTTCCATGCAGACAATAAACCGCAATATAATAAAGCAAGAACAACATATAAATATCTGTTGCCAAACTGATTACCCATATGGATGTACAATCAAATGCCAATGCATTTAAAATCAGCGCCAATGGATATACAAAAAATATAGACGCAATACCCTTTACCGCAATTTCCCAATCACGTTCACCGCCGGTTATTTCAGATACAAACATCATCAAACCACTGCATATAAAAAGCAAAATAACAGCGATAAATGGATAAACTATCATTGCTTTGAATAATGAAAATACTGTAAAGGCATCACCACCAATTAAATTCGTTATTAAAACCAATATACCGCCAACCAATCCCCAAAGAAACGCCTTTAACATTGCGTCTTCCATTTTACCATCTGCGACAATACGGGAAAAGAAATGTTTTGGCCGAAAGAAAATATCTGTTAATTTAGCAACCCATCCCCTTTTTTTGACTTTCGGTGTTTTTGGTAACTTTGGTGTCTTTGGTGATTTCATTTTTATCCCCTTTATTTGATTATTTATATTTTTGCTTTATAATTATAAAAAATCAACGGAAAAAAACATGAAAAAACTTGTTATTGTTGGTCGTCCTAATACGGGTAAATCAACACTTTTTAATGCACTGACTAATTCAAGGGACGCTCTGGTTCATGACCGTCCGGGTGTGACGCGTGATATGGTATCATTACCGATGCCAAATCGTCCATGGACCGTATTTGATACGGCGGGTCTTGAAAACGCAAAATCTGGTATTGCGCATGATTCAACCGATATTGCGATAAACGCAATTGCTGGTGCAGATGCTGTTTTGTTTGTTGTTGATGGTCGTGTTGGATTAAACCCTATGGACATAGAATGGGCAAAATTGGTTCATAAAAAAACCAAGGCACCCACCCTGCTTTTAATAAACAAAACCGAATCGACAAAAAGATTGTCTGATATTCATGATTTTTATAAATTGGGTTTTGGTGAACCTGTGTTGATTTCCGCTGAACATAAACGTGGTTTTGATGATATATATGAATTCATCGACAAAATAAATCCAAACGAAATCGTCGAAGAAACAGATAAAAAAGAAATTAAAATCGCTGTTCTTGGTCAACCAAATGTTGGTAAATCTACATTTGTAAATCGTGTACTGGGCGAAAAACGTCAAATCGTTATGGATGCACCAGGCATTACACGCGACACAGTTAAAATACCAACTAAATTTTATGGTCGTGATATTGTTTTAATGGATACAGCTGGTCTTCGTCGCAAAGCCGGCGTGACAGATGATGTTGAAACTTTGTCTGCATTAAAATCTTTGGACGCCATTGAAAAATCAGACATTGTTATTTTAATAGTAGATGCAACAAAAAACATTGAAAACCAGGCATTATCTATTGCTTCACGCGTGTATGATGCTGGTAAAATTTTATGTGTCGCATTAAACAAATGGGATTTGGTTGATGAAGCGGAACGTGAAGATAAATTGTTAAAATTAAAACACCAATTTACAAATTCATTTCATCAAATTATTAAACCACTGATTTTGGCTATATCTGCCGAACACGGTACGGGTGTTCAAAATTTATTTAAACGCATATATGAACAATGGGATATTTCAAATGCAGATACCCCAACCAGTTTATTAAATCGTATCATTGAAAAATTGGTTGCTGAACGTCAGCCACCTATGTCACGTTTAAAACGACCAATGAAAATTAAATTTGCACATCAAACCGGACATCATCCAATTAAAATAACTATAAATGTTGGTGGTGCATCTGATATACCTGAATCTTATACGCGTTATTTACGACGCGGTATTGCAACGGCATTACACACAGAACATTTGCCGATTGTAATTGAATATAAAAAATCAGAAAATCCATTTGATTAAAAAACCGCCTGTACGGCGGTTTCTTTATTGTATACACTTTTGTGCAAAATCTATTATAGATCCGTAAAGGACGGCAAAAAAGAAACATACACTGCCACCTATTACAAACATATGCCAAAGTGCATGTGCAAATTTCATACGACGCCACAAATAAAATATCACACCAAAAGAATACGATAAACCACCCGCCAAAACAAACCACATTCCGCGTGCTGATATCGTTTGTATCATCGCTGGCAATATCCAAAGCAAAGCCCAACCCATTATTAAATATAACGCAACCATCCATTTTGGTTGTCTGTGTGGACTGGCTATTTTCATAATCGCACCAAATATGACTATCGCCCACAATATACCGAACATAGTCCAACCCAATGCGGTATGACCACAACGATTCAAATTAACCAATAAAAATGGAGTATATGTTCCGGCAATCAACGCATATATTGCAATGGTATCCCATACTTCGAAAAAGCATTCACTTTTGTCACCTATTGTCGCATGACACATGGTTGAACCAAAATACAAAGTGAACATTGTTACACCAAAAATAGAACATGCAACGGTCGCCCAAACATTATGGTGTACAACTGCAAATGCCACCAATAAACAAAGTGCGGCCATTGCCAAACCAATTCCAATACCATGTGTTAAAATATTGATTGCTTCTTCTGCACGACTTGAAGGACGTTCCCAACGGAAAAGTCCCGTTGCCTGTAATACTTTTAACAAACCATACGCATGTTTGTCTTTTTTAACAGCACGCAATTTCTGTTTAACGGCTTTTTTGTTTTTTGTCATTTTCCTTTCCTTTCTTGCAATGAAAAAATTATAAAACCATATTTATTCTTTCAACAACACGTTCACCACCCAACACTTTCATCAACGAATATAAATCAGGTGTATTTGTACGACCCGTCATTGCAACACGTAAATTCATTGCAACGTCGCCAGGTTTTAAACCAAGTTTTTCTGCCGTACAGACAATTTTTTGCCACCATGCATCTTTATCATCATTTGCATCATATGTCGCTAAGAATTCATGCAACGCATCTTTGTTATATTCATATTCTTTATTTGCATTGAACAAGAAATCCCAGAAATATGAAACTTCATTTAATGTTTGTTGCCACGTGATAAAATCTTTACGTATACGTTTTGGATTGTCGCGTTCAATAGATAACACAGATGTTAAATATTCAATATCAGCAACCTGTTTTTTATT
>OMQP01000051.1 GCA_900313285.1 uncultured Pseudomonadota bacterium | reverse complement strand
CGGGACGGAACGCAAGATGAAAAAAAACGGTAAAAACAATGACTTATATGTGATTTTACAGGGTTTTCAAAAATAAAAACACCGCTTTCGCGGTGTTTTATTGTTCAAAAAGGTACCCTATTTTGTATCAATTGGTTTCTTTACGTTTGCATATCCATCTGCACGCAAGAAATCCATCAATGTATTTATTTTCGTTTTTGATAATCCCAAACTTTCCATCAAATTAGAACCAATGATAAATGATGATTCTATGATTTCAGGCGTTGCAGATTTCACACCCATATTTAACAATTCTTTTGATACCTTTAAATTATGTGCGCGCGCAAATATTTTCATACGTGGTGCAATCGAATTTAATGTATGAACAATATCACTTGCCACCGACGCATCATTCAAAGCAATAACAACCGCACGTGTTTTACGTGGTTTAAGGCCAGCTGCCAATAATATCGCCTTTTTGCGTGATTCACCGTAAATAACATTATATCCAGATTCACGTGCCATGATTACTTCATCAACATTTGTATCTATGGCGACATACGATATGTTTTCAGAACTTAACATTTGGGCAATAATTTGTCCCATACGACCAAAACCACAGATAACAACTGTTGGTGTGGCTTCTAAATTTGTTTCAGATAATTTTTTATTTGATTTACCACTAAATAAAACACCATGCTTTAATAATGTATCATATATCAAAAGCAATATTGGCGTCATCATAATTGAAACTATGATTATGGCAATTAAAATTTCCTGGTGTTCTGGTGGAACAGCCGAAATTCCATTTGTTTTCATCGTCTGTAAAATCAACAAACCAAATTCACCACCCTGGGCCAATATCAAAGACATCAGTGATGCTTCGCGACCAGACACATGACGCACACGCGCCACGATGTAAAGCGCAAAGAATTTAATTGCAACCAACCCAAAGCAACCTATCAAAACTATTTTCCAATAATCTATTAAAAATGGTAAATTTATTCCCATCCCCAGCACTATGAAAAAGAACGACAAAAACAACATTGCATATGGTTCTACGGATGCAGTCACCTGGTGTCTGTAAACTGTTTCTGACATTAACATACCCGCCAAAAACGCGCCCAATGCCGATGGCAGTCCCATCAAATGTAAAATCACCGCCCATACTGCGATATTTACCATTATTGCTAAAACAAAAGCCTCCTGGGATTGCAATTTTGCAACAAGTCGCATCAACGGGTTAATAAGGAATTTCGAAACAATTATAACGCCAACTATTAAACCAACAGACATAACCAAAATATCTATGGCCGATGCCCCCAGGTTTATAGATTTTCCCGCCATAATCGGCAACATGGCAAGTAATGGAATCGACAATAAATCTTGGAATAATAATATTGAAAATGTTTGACGTCCCATATTTGTTTGTAATTGGTTTCTGTCTATTAAAATCTGCAAATCTTCAGATGTACTGGACATCGCCAAAATCAACGCCATCATTATTGTTCCCAACAATGTCCACGCTGTCACACCGACTAAAATTGGAAACAACATTGTTGCGACCATTAACACTTGGGATGCGCCCAATCCAAATATAGTGCGACGCAATTGCCATAATCTTTGCATATTGATTTGTAAACCAATATTAAACCATAAAAACATAATACCTAAATCGCCCAGGAAATTCCATGTGCCAGATAATTCAAATAAACCCAAAACATGTTGTCCGGCCAAAATACCAGTTAATAAAAATGCTAATAAAGTTCCCATTTTAAAAAGTCGCATAAAAAATACTGCGCCAAAAGCTATTGCAAAAAATATAAGTGTTGCTGTCGACATGATTTTTCCCTCTCCTGTTGCTGTTATATTATAACAAATTTACGTCCATATTGCTTGCTATTTTTAAAAATGTTTCTGGGGTTATTTCTTCGGCACGTTCTGTCCCAGACAATCCAAATCTTTCCCAATCTGTTTTTATAATACCGCGTATCATTTTGCGTCGTTGTCCAAATAATTTTGCGGTTAATTTTTCAAGCACCGTTATATCTTGAATTTTTTTGATTTTATTTTTATTTGGTATTATTTGAACAACTGCAGATTGTACCTTTGGACGCGGAACAAATGCAGTATTTGGAACATCAAATAAAATTTTTGTATCTGCAATAATGTTTGATAACACAGATAATCTGCCGTATTGCGCGTCCCCAACATTTGCAACTATGCGTTGTGCGACTTCCTTTTGAAACATCAAAGTTAACGATTTAATGTTTGCACCATTTGCTATTTTATGCAACCAACCTATCAATAATTCAGTGCCAACATTATACGGCAAATTTGAACACACAGAATATCCTGTGGCATCCATATTTGATAAATCAACTTTCAACGCATCACCAAAAATCACTTCCAATTTTCCATCTGATGCATCAACAATTTTTGATAAAATATTCTGGGTGGTTTTATCTTTCTCGATTGCAATAACATGTTGCGCACCCGCCATTAAAATTGCACGTGTTAAACCACCGGGGCCCGGGCCAACTTCAACAACAATTGTTTTTTCAATATTTGGTATACTGCGTGCAATACGTCCTGTTAAATTCAAATCAAACAAAAAATTTTGCCCGAATTGTTTTTTTGGTTCAAGTCCGCTTTCGCGCATCATTTCTGATACTGGGGGCAAATTTGCAATTTTATTTGTCATAATTTTTTTCGTCCCCCAAATGCCAATGTCAATGTTCCATCATCTATAAAATCTAAATCACCACCGAGTGGTACACCAGATGCCAATTCAGAAAATACAACACCATCGTTTCCAATTGTCGACATTATGTATTGTTGTGTTGTTTTACCTTCGACAGTATTAGGCAAAGCAAATATTATTTCATTTATATTTTCATTCTGTATGCGCGATGGAATATTTGCAATATTCAAATCATCAGGTGTAATTCCATCAACACCCGACAAATTTCCACCCAACACATGATAGCGTCCATGAAACACGCCAGATTTTTCAAGTACTAACACATCAGACAAATCACGCACAATGCACAACTGACCGTTTTTACGCGATGAATCATTACAAAATTCACATATATCCATATCCGTTAACATGCCACACACAGAACACGGATGAATTGTATTTGCAGCATCCATCAAAGAATTTGCCAGATTGACTGCTTTACCCGTTTTATCTTGTAACAAACCAATCACTATACGTGTTGCAGCGCGTGTACCAACACGTGGTAATTTTGCAAATTGTTTAATAAGTTTTTCTATTTTTATATTCATATTTTTTCTTTAATGAAACACATAACAATCTATGCCGTTTGCGATGGCCGAATTTTTAGCACTTTGTGCAGCAGTTTCAGATAAACCATTAACACGCACACGATATAAACCATTTTCATTTTGTTGTATATCTGCCACCAAACCAGTTGCAGATTTCACTTTATTTGCCTGATTTTTTGCTGATTCATATGAAGAAAACGCACCAAATTGCACACCAACAGAACCAGCCGCATATGTTTGTTTTGTTTGCTTTTGCGTTGGCGCCGGTGTTGCATATTTTGCAACAGGATTTGCTGCTGATGCTTGCGTTTTTATTGGTTCAACATAGGCAGGCCCATTACCAATTTTACCAAAACCAAGATTTAACATTTTTGTTGCAACGCTTGCGCGCACATCTTTGTTTTCTGCGCCCAACACAACAGCAATTAAATGATGCCCATCGCGTTTTGCTGTTGCAACTAACGAATATTTTGATTTATTTGTAAACCCTGTTTTCATGCCATCACATCCAGGATACACACCCAACAGACGATTTCCATTTGTATATGTTTTCCCATTATACGTCCATGATTTTATTCCAAAATATTTCCAATATTGTGGAAAATGTTTATATACAGCCATAGATAATAATGCAATATCACGCGCAGTTGACATATGATCGTCATTTGGTAAACCAGATGAATTTTCAAAATTAGTATTTTGCAATCCAATTTCGTTTGCAACACGCGTCATCAAATTAGCAAAATTGCCCTCTTTCCCGCCCTGTAAGTTTTCAGCCAACACACGCGCAACATCATTTGCAGAATGTACTGCAACCGCTTTTATTGCGTCTTCTACAGTGATTTTACTGCCGGCTGGCAAACCCAATTTAACAGGTTCAAATAATCATCCAAATGCAATCTGTTATGTTCCAACGCATCAAAAGTTAAATACAATGTCATTATTTTGGTTAAAGATGCCGGATAATTTAAATCGTTTGCATTCTCATTATATAAAACACGTCCAGAATCTATATCTGCAACCAATACCGCTTTATATTGCGCCGCGTTTGCAACACCGGCAAACAAACACAACGATAAAAAAAATGATACAACTCTCTTCATAATATGAAAATGATAGTAAAAATACTATATTTGGGTCAACACAAAAAATACACAAAAAATTTTGACTTTTAAGCACTTTTAGATTAAAAACAAATGTAAATAAAGGAGTTATATAAATGGCAAAACACAACAAACAAATTACCAATGCATTTGAACCCGCTTTTTGGGCATTTCTTTGCGGAGCATCAACAGTAACCGCTGTACATTCTCTTTCAGATTCAACCCTTGCACCAGATTGGCTTAAAGTTATTTTGGTTTTAACATTATCAACTGTTGCAGCCGGCAGTGCATATGAAACCTATAAAACCGCTACAAACCTTAATAAACAAATAACAAATCTGAAAAACAAACAAAAATAAAAGATAAAACATATGAACACAGACTTTGTAAAAAAATACAAACAAACACTTATATGGTATCTACTGTTTGCTGCTAATCTGTGTGCAGGTACACTAAATGCAGAAAGAGCAACTGACGGTAACCACAAAATTTTAAACACGACAATGGCATGCTTGGTATTTACCGCTGCTGCTGGTTCTGCATATATGACCTACAAAACATTTAAAAAAGAAAAAAATCAATCAAACAGACAAAGATAAAAACTCGGATTCAATCCGAGTTTTAATTTAATCTAAAGTTCGCAGACTTATCTTGTCATCATCGACAATGACTAACTTTCCAAAACCAATACCAAATTTACGCACTGATTCAAAAGCTAATCTTTGACCGAACAAATAGTCATCACACAGCGGAAAAACACCACGAACCAATGCTAATTGGTTTGCAACTGTTTTATCACCACAAACCGCAACAATTGGAATGTCAGGGCGACGACATGCAATTTGCATTGTA
>OMQP01000053.1:4414-7836 GCA_900313285.1 uncultured Pseudomonadota bacterium | reverse complement strand
TAATTTTGATGCAGATTCCAATGTGCGCATAGATGTTGTTCCAACTGCAATTATACGTTTTGCATTGTTTATAATATCCGCCTGTTCGTTTGTGATACAGCACCATTCACTGTGCATTTTGTGTTCGTTTAAATTTTCGGTTTTAACCGGCATCCATGTTCCAGCCCCAACATGTAAAGTCACCTTTACAATCTTTGCACCGGCTTTTTCAATTTCATGCAATAATTCGTCTGTAAAATGAAGTCCCGCGGTTGGCGCCGCCATGGACCCCAAAGGATCGGCATAAACAGTTTGATAACGTTCACGATCTTCGGTTTCTTCTTCGCGTTTCATATATGGTGGCAACGGCATTTTTCCATATTTATTTAACAAATCAAAAACATTATCGCAATTAAAGTGCAATAAAAGACCACTGTCGTCATCTTTATCCAACACGTTTAATGTTGTGCCATCTTCCATAGTTAATGTGTCGCCAACATTTATTTTATTGAATTTTTTGCAAAGCCCCCACCAGTCTTTTTCGTTTACCGATGTATGCAGTGTTATTTCGTGTCCATCAGCCATAAAACGCGCCGGAATAACACGCGAATTATTAAATACAACCACATCACCAGGCTTGATAAAAGATACTATATCGCGAATATGTTTATCGCCTATGTTTTCACCATCAACAACCAACATACGCGAAGCATCGCGATCATGCAAAGGATGCGATGCGATTAATTCAGGTGGTAATTCAAAATCAAAATCAGATGTGTGTAACATTTTATCTTTGTTTTATAAAGTTTTTTATTTTCAATGCGTTTTGAGTATTTATAATTTTATTTTCTTTTGTTTGCACAGATTCTGTCTTTGGTGCTATGGTTTTATCTTGATATTTTTGTGCTGTATATACTATACCACAAACCAATCCTAACATCGCACAAAACAAGACCGCCACAGCAGGAGTAAAGTCATTTTGATATTTTTTATTAAAACTTATGTATTTTGTATTTTTCATTATATGCCTCTTTATCTTTGGTTTTGTGTTTGATAATTTATTATTGAATCTTGTTTTTGGATAAATTCTTGTTGTGCTTTTTCTGCCTTTTTATCCACACAACAGCCCTTGATAGAACCATATGTAAAAAGCAATATTCCAAAACCAAATACAGCCAAAGCCGTTTTTATATCTTTTCTAAATTGTGGGTTTTCTTTCCACATTTGTGCATAAATTGAATTTTTAAATGTATTCATTATCTAACCCTTTGTGTTTGTTGTTTAAACAAATATGTGGCATCAAAAGTATTTTTTGTATCAACAATTTTTTTCGTTTTTTCTTTGAAAGATTCTGTTTGTGGTTTATTTGATTTATTTGTATCCAGGAACTTATCAAAATACACACCACCCACAGCAATAGCAGGTACCACAACAAAAAGAGTTAAGAAGATTTGCATATCTTCTTTGAAATTAGAGTTATCAAATAAGCTCTGTTCCATTTTATATTTAACACCATCTTTGATTATATAATTTGCCATATTTTACACCCTTTTATCTTTGTTTAGTGTTTTGCCATTTTATCATTGAATCTTGTTTTTGCACATACTGCGCTTTAACTGCTGCCTTGACAGAATCTGTATCTTGTTGAACAGATTTTTGTCCCGCCTGGTAACCTTGATTATATCCTGAACAATGACTTGCACTTGACATAAATACACAAACAATAAACATTACCCACAAGGTTTGATTGCGAACATCTATTATTTCACGCCCTAAATCTTCTTTTGTTTTTCTTGCCATGTTTTTTCCTTTTACTTAAATTCTAATCCTTGGTCGGTGTAATTTTCTGCAACGTCTTCCCAGTTTTCTTCGACACGAACAAACAAATGCAGGCGCGCGTTTACACCCCATTGATCTTGAATATCATGACGGGCAGCGGTTCCTATTTTCTTTAATTGTTCACCACCACGACCAACAACTATCTTTTTGTGGGCTTCGTTTTGAACAACGATTTTTTGATATATTTCCAAGACACCTTCTGCGTCCTGTTCTACTTTTTCAGTGACGACATTTATGTGATATGGCAATTCTTGGTGAATATATTTATAAATCTTTTCACGTGTTAATTCTGCTAAATATAACATATCAGGAACATCAACCGCATCATGTGATTCAAACAGATATGGGGATTTGCAACATCTGTTTGACACCATCGTTTTTCAATGCAGAAATCATAAATATTTCATGAAATTCCGCCATTTGCGACAATTCGGCCACCATCGGCAACAATGTTGTTTTTGCGATTGAATCAACCTTGTTCAACGCAACAAACAGGTTTTTATGATCCTTGATTTTTTCAATCAAATCACGAACAGTTTGAGTTATACCCTTGCCCGCATCAACAACCAATAGTACTGCATCTGCATCATCCAGTGCAGACATCGCAGCACCAACCATAGCCCTGTCCAAGCGACGCGAAGGTTTAAAAACCCCCGGTGTATCAACAAATATTAACTGTTTATCACCAACCATCTTTATGGCACGCAAACGCGTACGGGTTGTTTGAACTTTGTGTGAAACAATAGATACTTTGCGCCCCATAATTTGGTTCATCAAAGTCGATTTGCCGGCATTTGTCGGTCCAATAATCGCTATAAATCCTGAATATGTCTTTGTCATACCCAAAACATAGCACAAGTTTTTGAAAACTCAACAAAAACCTTGAAAAAACAAATAAATATATTAAAGTTATTGTCAGAGAGAGACCAACGACAAGGAAATACGAAAATGCAATTAAGTGGTCCCGAAATTTTAAGACGTATGAGTTTGCACAATCCTCACAATCCTGTTGATCATGATGATCCTAAGAAATATGGCAAACCTGATATTATCATTAAACCTTTTGATGAAAGATGCCTTGGATCTAACAGTTATGATTTACATCTGTCGCCGAAAATGAAAGTGTATAAGAACACTGTTCCATATGGTATGGTGCCAGCAATAGTATATAAACCTGGCAGACAATATACTATGGAAGATTGGTTTTCATGGAAATGTCGCGATAGATATGATGATAGAAACGATACATATGCGAAATACCTGAAAGGCGACCAGGAATATGATTTTCGCAACCCTAAATTCTTAATTGACCCAACAAAAGCAAATGAAACTATTGAATTTGAAATACCTGAAACAGGCGCTATATTAAACCCACAGTTTGGATATTTGGCATCCACGGTTGAATATACTGAAACATACAATTTATTCCCATATATTGACGGCAAATCCAGTTTGGGACGTAATTTTATATTAAATCATCATACTGCAGGTCGTGGTGACGATGGTTTTTGTGGAACATGGACCCTGGAAATACGCGTGTTATTTCCAACTGTTGTATATCCATATATGCGTATTGGACAAATATATTATGAAGAATTCACTGG
>OMQP01000053.1:0-4381 GCA_900313285.1 uncultured Pseudomonadota bacterium | reverse complement strand
GGACAAATGGGACCTACCCCGGCTGCACCAGTACCGGTAGATTCTTTTATCAAAGATTTGATTCAAAACAAAAGATAAAAAAGGTATAAAACATGCAAAACAACAAAGACGTAAGTGTTGTAAAAGTAAAAAACGCCTTTACAGGTGAAGACATGTTTGTACTTAAATCTAAATTGAATGAATTTAATCACAGAATCAAAAAAGATGGAACTATCGTTTTTTTACCAGAAAAAAGACCCGATAATTCACACAACGAATATGGTTGTTTGATATTTATATTCTTGTTTATTGCATCTTTGGTGACACTTGGTGGTTTTGTTATCAAAAAAGAATTCAAAGCGAACAAACACCATATAAATACCATATCCGGCATATATCAAGATGACAAAAGAATCATTATTTCAGATGTTAGTACCAAAGAAGAACGCCTGATTGAATATAATGTTACCAAACAAAATCAATCACTAGAATTTGAAAAACAAGTCGGCAAATCCAGGGTTGGAGATACCGTAATATTTGTTTCACCAGATTATGAAAGCAGACGGAAATTCGTTCTTGATACACAAAACAGATTGTATTTGAACAAAGATTCAATCATGGTACGTACAGCAAAAACAAAACAAAAATAAAAACTGCCGTTTGGCAGTTTTTATTTTAACCGTTTCGTCCATTTGTTGTCTGGGAAATTTTTGCGCAACATATCTGCAAAACCGTTTGCTTGTTCTGATAAACCAATGGCAGTATAACATTCTGTTAAACGAAACATTGCTTCGGGTGTCATAACTGTTTCTTGGGCTGTTGCGACAACAGATTGTAAACGCGTAATCGCAGATGGCCAATTTTCGTTTTGCATATCAGTACGCGCAGCATACATTACTTTGCCTGCAATGTAATTTTTCAAGATAAGAATTTTGTTTTCTGCGTTTTTAGCATATTCACTGTGCGGGAAACGATCAACCAATTGTTGAAATTGTTGTAATGCATACGCCGACATGCCGGGATCGCGACGCACATCGCTGACCTGGCGATAATAGCACATACCACGCAGATACATCATATATGGAACATCTTTGTGTCCAGGATGAAAACGCATATATCGGTCAATTGCAAGTATTGCACCCGAAAAATCTTTATCCACATATCTTGAATATGCCATCATTACCAGCGCATCTGCCGCCCATGGTGATGCAGGATATTGCGCTTCGGCTGTTTGAAAAAGCTCTGCTGCTTCTTCATAATGTTTCTTATTAAATTCCTGGTATGCTTCCTGATAAATATCTTCCAATGGGCGTTCAGGTTTAATTTCTTCACCTCCGCCACAAGCTGTTAACAATCCACACAGACCAAACAATAAAACTATTTTTTTCATACTTGAAATTCCTTAACTATTCGCAGTATAATGAAAGACATAAAAAAATAAAAGCGAAAAATGGGTTTGAACATGAAATTAGGAAGAAATATATTCGGTGTTGGTGCAATGACAGGGATAAGTCGTATTTTTGGGTTTATCCGCGACATGTTAATCGCACGTTTCTTGGGCGCTGGCCGTATGTCAGATATCTTTTTTGCAGCATTCAAATTGCCAAACCTGTTTCGTGATTTGTTGGGCGAAGGCGCCCTTTCCGCAATATTTATACCTATGTACACCGATATGAAAAAAGATGAAGGGTTCGCAAAAAATGTTTTTTCGTGGTTAATGGTTATTTTACTGGGTATAACAATAATATTTGAAATATTTATGCCATTGGTTATCTGGGCTTTGGCACCTGGTTTTTCGGAAGACCCAGGAAAAATGCAGTTAACCGTCACTATTGCCCGCATAATGTTCTTTTATGTTATTTTTATTTGTGGGGCTGCCTTTTTATCCGCAGTTCTTAATGCTCATTCTCGTTTCTTATTAGCTGCATTTATGCCAGTTATGTTAAACATATTGTTGATTTGCGCTCTGGTTGCATCCGTGTTATACGGCAATCAGTATATTATTTATGTTATGGCTGCAACTGTCGTTTTGTCTGGAATATTGCAATTCTTTATTATGTGGCAACGCATACGCAGTAAACATTTCGGGTTGCGTTTAATAATTCCACACTGGAATAATCAAATTAAAAACTTGTTTAAACGTTTTGGAGTCAGTTTAGTTGGTTCTGGATTTTATCAAATTACCATCATAGTCGGAACATTGGTTGCCAGCTGGCAATCAGGGGCTGTATCATGGCTTTATTATTCAGACCGCATGGTTCAATTACCTTTTGCCATGATTGGTTTGGCTGTCGGAACTGTTTTAATTTCATCTATTTCGAAAGCATTAACTGATGGCAATATGCGCAGTGTCCATTTACAACAAAATTCTTCTATGCGCCGTTCTATGATGTTAATTGTTCCTTGTATGGTTGGATTGTTTGTGTTGGCAGAACCAATCATACAAATTTTATTTCAACATGGCGCATGGACACCAGAATCCACCCGTGCAGTTGCATTAGCAATTCAAATACAATGTTTGGTATTACCTGCAATGCTAATAAGCCAAATTTACAGTAAAACATTATACGCATCTCAGGATGTTGTTACACCAGTCAGAACAAGTATGATTTCACTGGGGGTTGCAACCGTAATTTATCTTTTGTTATTCCCATTCATTGGTTACTTGTCTATACCTGTCGGTGTAGTAATCAGTGGTTATGTAAAAAATTATTTATTGGGACGCGTGTGTCGCAAACGTGGATTGGTAAAAACTGATAAAAAAACAATATTTGCAATTATATCTTTTGCAATAATTGCTACTATCATGGGAATTGGACTTTCAACCGTAAACATCGTTAATGTTTGGTGGTTGGTTGCTGCTATTTCTGTATTTGGTATTTTGTATTTACCAACCGCATTTATAATAGACAGATTTATTATAAAATAAAATTTGCAACAATACTCCTTTTGTGATAAAATATATACATGAGATAAAAAGGGATTATCCCACAAAAGGAGTGAGAACATGAAAAAAATAGTATCATTAGCAGTATTGTCTGCTTTGGTTGCAGGATGTATGGATACGGCTTCACAAAAAGATGCCACATATGGTTATGATGGATTTGGCGAAGAACAATTGGCACCAGCAGAAAATACATTAAACACAAACGCATATTTAATGGCCGCTGCACCGAAATATTACATCGGCAGTCCATATAAAATTGAAGATGTTCAATATATCCCTGGCGAAGATTTAACATACAATCAAACAGGTGTTGCAGGAATAGTTCCTGTAGAATTGAATGGTTCTAAGACAAGCGATGGCGAAATATTTGATTCTAGCCAACTGGTCGCAACAAGTAAAACTTTGCCATTACCATCTATTGTAAAAGTTACAAATTTGGATAATGGTAATGCAGTTGTCGTCCGTGTAAACAATCGTGGTCCATTTGTAAATACCAGAATTATGGATTTGTCTGCTGCTGCTGCCCAACAAATTGGTTTGACCGGAACAGCAAAAGTTCAGGTTCAAGTTTTAGAAAAAGAATCTATCGCTGTTAAAAACGCAACTTTAGGCGAAACAGTTAAACCAGCTGCAACAGAAGCAGTTGAAGTCCAGACGGTAGAAGTTGCTGCTGCACCTGCTGGTGATTATAGTGTTCAAGTAGCAGCCGTATACAGCGAAGACAATGCAAAAGCATTGGCAAACGAATTAGCATCATATGGTAATGCAGTTGTCGTTCACGAAGGTGATATGTACAAAGTTCGCATTATCGATTTAGATGCAACAAATGCACGTCGTGTAATAGATGCCCTGCGCACTGATAAAGGCATGGCACCAGGTTTATTAAAATCTGGCAAATGGGTTAATGCCGACAGCATTTAATAAAAGTTCCCTTCTTACTAGACCGCCCGAATGGGCGGTTTTTTGTTCTTGATTTATTATCATAAAGTTGTTATCTATCAATCAATTTTACTGTGTTTAATATTATGTGGTTGTAACAGTGTATACTACAAACCAAACACTTTAGATACAAATGCTGTGATTTATACTCCACGCGGTGGGTATACTATGAAAAGGTCTGTAAAACAAGTTATGGAGGAACGCGGATACACAATAAATGTTGGCTCTTTACAAAAAGTCAAAGAAGCAGATCCTGACGACACAGAAGTTTTCTTGATTCCACACAATGTTCGATATGCTGTACGCGTTGCAGAACGTAAAGAAATATTACGCCCAATATGGTGTATGTTTAACGGTTTCTGGTGGTGGAATTTCAGTATGTCTATAACGGACAAAAACACAAAAGAAGAAATCTTGTCGTGGCGTGGGCGCGGCTGTGCAAATTCATCTGTTCGTAAATTAAATGATATATTGGATGAATTGGAAATGAAAGAACCACCAAAGAAAGTTAAACGC
>OMQP01000055.1 GCA_900313285.1 uncultured Pseudomonadota bacterium | reverse complement strand
CACTGTTTTAGAAACGCGGTTGATAGAAACTAATTTATCTACCAAATTATCTGACTGTAATTTTTTTTCATCAAAACGTGCCATTGTTTTACGCTCCATTTATTAAATTTTCATTCCGTTTGCGCGCATTGCATCGCCCAAAGCTTTCACACGACCATGATATAAATAACGACCACGATCAAAGTAATAATTGTCTTTGATACCTGCTTTGGCCATACGTTCTGCAAACATTTTGCCAACCATTTCAGCCCCAGCGATATTCCAACCTTTGCCTTTGAAATCTTTTTCTTTTGAAGATGCTGCACACAATGTGTGACCTTTGACATCATCAATAGCTTGGATTTCAATATGGCGATCCGAACGGAACACTGACAAACGGATTTTGCCAGGATTCTTTCTTTTCAACGCACCGCGATTTGCCAATGTACGTCTTTCTTCAGAAGATAAATGTTTTAACATTTTATTTTTCCTTTTTTATCCATTCCCGTAACAGCGGGAATTATTTATTATTTCTTTTTACCTTCTTTGCGACGGATATATTCGTCTTTATAGAAGATACCTTTACCTTTATATGGGTCTGCTTTGCGGATTTTATGAATTTTATCAGCAAATTGTCCCAACAAATTCTTGTCGATACCAGAAATTGTGAATTCTGTTGGTGTTTCACCCATAGTAACTGTCAAACCTGCTGGGATTTCCATAACAACATCATGAGAAAAACCAACAACTAATGTAAAGATGTTTCCTTTGACAGATGCTTTATAACCAACACCTTTCATATACATAGCTTTTGCAAAGCCTTCAGAAACGCCTTTAACTGCTGATTTAATGTTACGTGTCATTGTTCCCCACATAGCACGAGAAGCTTTATCTTCTGCATCTTTTGGTGTGACGACAACATGACCATCTTCGATTTTAATATCAACCAAACCAGCGTTCTTTGTATCTAAAGATACTTTCAATTCACCTTTTGGACCTTTAACTACTACAGCGCTATCTGTCATTTCAACCGATACGCCATTTTTAATTTCTACTGGATATTTTCCTGCACGAGACATAACGATTTCCTTTGATTAGATAACTTTACATAAAACTTCACCGCCGACATTCATCAAGCGCGCTTTGTGATCTGTCATAACACCATTCGGTGTAGACACAATCGCAATACCCAAACCGTTCAAAACACGTGGCATTTTTGCAGCACCAGAGTATACACGACGTCCTGGTTTAGAAACTGTTGTGATTTCTTGGATTGCGCCATTGCCATTAACGTATTTCAATTCGATTACTAAATTGGTACGTTTTTCATCTATATTTTCTTGGCGAAAATCTGTTATAAAACCTTCGTCTTTCAAAACCGCCAAAACTGCAGCACGTAATTTGCTGTTTGGAACGGTGACGAATTCTTTACCTGCATTTTGACCATTGCGAATGCGGGTAATCATATCTCCGATTGGATGTGATAGTGACATATTTTACTCCTTGTTTTGCAAGAATCTCTTCTTGCGCTTGGGCTGCATTGTCCACAGCTTGCTTTTAATTTAACAATTACCAACTGGATTTACGTACACCTGGTAATTTGCCTTCTGATGCCATTGTGCGAACCTGTTGACGGCACAAACCGAACAAGCGGGAAAATCCGCGTGCACGTCCTGTAATAGAACAACGGTTGTGCAAACGTGTTGGATTTGCGTTGCGTGGCAACTTTGCCAATTTTTTCATGGCATCCATACGTTCTTCTGGGGTTGCATTAACGGACATTTTTGCTTTAATTGTTTCGCGTTTTTTTGCATATTGCGCGACCAATTTTTCACGTTTCTTTTGTTTATTTATCAACGCTAATTTAGCCATTTTTATTTCCTTACTTATTATTTCAAAACCAATGGCAAGCCGATTTTTGTCAGCAATGCACGAGCTTCTTCATCTGTTTTTGCTGTTGTGCAAATAACGATATCCATACCACGAATAGCGTCAATTTTATCAACAGAAATTTCTGGGAATATCAAATGTTCTTTGATACCAAATGCATAATTTCCACGACCATCAAATTTAGATTTTGATAATCCACGGAAGTCTTTCACACGTGGCAATGCTACTGTGATTAACTTATCCAAGAAATCATACATTCTTTTACCACGCAAAGTTACTTTTGTTCCAATTGCTTGACCTTCGCGTAAACGATATGTAGCAATAGATTTCTTTGCATGTGTGATGATTGATTTTTGTGCAGCAATCGCTGTTAAATCAGCAGCAGCACTATCCAATTTCTTTTTATCAGATACAGCTTCACCAACACCCATATTCAAAACGATTTTGGTGAGTTTTGGAACTGCGAACATGTTTTTGTACCCGAATTCTTTAACTAATTCAGGAACAACATTTTTTTCATAAATTTCACGCAATCTGCTTTGCATTTTTGTTACCTTTTCGTTATCGATTCCGTAACAGCGGAATCATTTGGTTTAAATTTGTGTTCCAGATTTTTTTGAAACGCGAACTTTTTTGTCACCTTCCATTTTATATCCTGCACGTGTTGCTTTTTTTGTTTTTGGATCAACCAATGCAACATTGGATACATGAATAGGTGCTTCGCGATCAACGATATGACCTGGTTGTTCTTGTGTTGGTTTGATGTGCCATTTATGACGGTTAACACCTTCAACCACTACACGGGATTCTGTTGGACGTGCTTGTAATACTTTACCTTTGACGCCTTTATATTTTCCCGAAATTACTACGACTTCGTCGCCTTTCTTAATTTTCATTTTTTTCGCCTTTTTGTTGTCAAAAGTATTATATTACTTCCGGTGCCAAAGACACAATTTTTTGAACATCGTATTTACGACGAACTTCACGTGCAATTGGGCCAAAAATACGTGTTCCAATTGGTTCAAAATTGTTTTTATTAATCAAAACAACTGCATTATCATCGAAACGGATAATAGAACCATCTGGACGTTTTACAGGGAACTTTGTTCTTACGATAATAGCGCGTTGAACAGTTCCTTTTTGAACTTTACCACGTGGAATGGCATCTTTAATAGCAACAACTATTTTGTCGCCAACTGTTGCATAACGACGATGAGAACCGCCTAAAACTTTGATACACATAGCTTTACGTGCACCAGAGTTATCTGCAACTGTCATAACTGTTTCATTTTGTATCATAACTTTTTCCTTAAATCCTGCAAATGGGGCAATCCCCCACTGCTTTGTTACCGGGTTTCGACTGTCTTGAATTTTATGTTAATGTTTCGGATTCAAGACCTCAAAAAACCCA
>OMQP01000056.1:5043-7869 GCA_900313285.1 uncultured Pseudomonadota bacterium | reverse complement strand
GCATTGTCTTCACGCAGTGGCGATATATCAACGTTTTGTTTGCGGAAAATCAGCACTAATAACAATAATATGATAAACACCAGGGCTATAAAAATATAGGTTGTCATTTGAAAATCCTTTGCTAGAATCTATATTATGATTATAAAAAGGTTTTATAAATGTTGCAAATGAAACTTTGTGGTGATTTGGTTTTAAGGGAAAAATGTACACCTGTATCAGATATCACGCCAGAATTGTTAAATACCATGGATGAAATGGTAAAAATGATGGCGGACCAGAACGGGGTTGGCCTTGCTGCGCCACAGGTGGGAATCACACAAAGATTTTTAGTCATGATGGATCCAGATACTAATCAGATATATCGCATGATAAACCCAATTATTTTGTCTAGAAGCACCGAAACCTGTGTTATGGAAGAGGGCTGTTTATCTGTATTGGGCCCCGATGGCCTGCCAGTATATTCAAATGTGCGTCGTCCAGAATCTGTGGAAGTAGAATGGACAAATGAATCAGGTGATAAATTACATGCTAAAATGTCCGGGGTTCCTGCGCGCATAGTGCAACATGAAACAGATCATTTAGATGGTGTTTTATTTATTGACTATTTATCTGGTGTAAAACGTGAAATGTTAATGCGCAAAGTTAATCGGGGGCATAAGTAATGAAACTGATTTTGATGGGAACAAATTCTTTCGTTGTGCCTGTATTTGATTCTTTAGCAAACAAACACGATATTATCGCGGTTTTTACACGTGCGCCAAAACCAATGGGACGCAAACATATTTTAACACCATCTCCGGTGCATGTTTGGGCAGAAAAACGCGGTTTAATCGTTCATACGTCTATCAAAGAATTTGATTGTGTTGCCGAAAAGCCAGATATGATAGTTGTTTTTTCATACGGTGTTATTTTACGTGATAATGTTTTAAATGCTGCACCATGTATAAATGTGCATCCTAGTTCTTTACCTAAGTATCGTGGGCCATCACCAATAAGAACTGCATTATTAAACGGTGATGAAACAATGGAAGTTTGTTTGATGGCTATGAGTGCAGAAATGGATGCTGGTGATATTTATATGCGTGAAAAACTGGATATAGACATAAATGATACAAACGAAACATTGGAATCAAAGGTTGCAAATATTGCTATCGGAATGTTGGATAAATATATGGAAAATCCACAATTGTATACAGCAAAACCACAAACAGGCGAACCAACTTTCACGCGTAAATTTGAAGGCCCTGATGAAATCATAGATTGGAAGAAAAACCCAATTCAAATTCATAATCAAATTCGTGCGTTGGGGTGTGGACGAACAAAAATAAATGGTATAGATGTAAAAATACTTGAAACAAAAATAGAAAACAACGAATTGAAAATTATAAAAATTCAACCAGCAGGAAAAAATCCAATGGATTGGAAAAGTTTTTTAAACGGTCTGCATGGTGCAGATATAAGATATGGTGAATAACATGTTGAATTATATACAAAAAATAAAAGATTGGGATAATTATACCGCAAAATCAGAAAACAATCATTGCGTAGATTGTATATTCGTTGGCGATAATGACAAAATCTCAAACAGACGTTTGTGCGCAGAAACAATATCTGTAATTCCAGAACTTAACAGTGGTTTTGGTTGTTGTGATAGATATAAATCGTGTTTCAAATGGTATAATCAAATAAATCCAATTAAAAAATTAATATTGGAAAAAACTGGTTTTGTATTTAAAAACAGATAAAACAAAATGGCACGATATAAAATAAATATTGAATACGATGGAACTGATTTAATTGGTTGGCAGGAAAACAGCCAGGGGCCATCCGTACAATCTTTATTACAAGATGCAATTTATAAATTTTGTGGTGAAAAAGCGATTGTTTTTGCTGCAGGTCGTACTGATGCCGGAGTCCATGCATTAAATATGGTTGCGCATTTTGATTTAGAAAAAGAACAAGATGCAGAAACTGTTAAAAAAGCATTGAATTTTTATTTGATGAATGAACCTGTATCTGTTTTAAATTGTGAAAAAGTCGGTGATGATTTTCATGCACGTTTTTCATGTACAAAAAGACATTATAAATATATTGTTTTAAATCGTAATACACCGCCTGTTTTACAGAAAAATCGTGTTTGGTGGGTGCCACAAAAACTGGATATAAATGCAATGAAACTAGCTGCTGAAAAATTGGTTGGTAAACATGATTTTTCTTCATTCAGAGCATCGGAATGCCAGGCCAAAAGCCCAATTAAAACTTTAGATGTTTGTACAATTACAAAATATGGCGATGAAATAGTATTTGAATTTTCTGCGCGTTCTTTTTTGCATCATCAGGTTCGCAATATGGTTGGAACATTGATTGAAATTGGTATGGGAAAACCATATGATATAGATAAAATATTTGCAGCTAAAAATCGCAGTGCGGCCGGTATAAATGCGCCTGCGTGCGGTTTGTATTTTGTCAGTGCTGATTATGCCACGGACGATGATTAGCGAATTTTGTAACTTTCCCGTTTGGATATATTAAAATACCATCTTTTAAAATTTTCGCATGACATTTCGGTGCATGTATTTCAAAAGGCGAAACAATAAAATCTGTTGTTTTATCTCGACATGTTTTTTCAATGTTGTTTATAACTGTTGTAAATGTTTGCATATATACCAATTTCCATTTTGCTGTTTTATAAACGCAAAAACCATGGTCGCATTTATATCTTTCGTTTTTGTCGTTTGATGGTTCGTTGTTGAATTCACGCCATGTATTAAAAGCAAAAAAGTGTTTAGATGATTTTGATTTGTTAAATTTTAATTTGCCATCAAC
>OMQP01000056.1:0-5033 GCA_900313285.1 uncultured Pseudomonadota bacterium | reverse complement strand
GAATAAAATAATGGTTTTTGTTGTGTTGATACAATCGTAATTGCAACGGATATAAATATTATGCATAAAATATAATTTATATTTCGCTTTATAAAATTTTTAGATTCAGGTTTGGCAATTAACACCAGACACATTAAACCAAATATTGATAATATTAGTGCAATATTTGAAATGTGTGGCATATTTAAATTTGCATACGGTAAATCAGCAATGTATTTTGCGATTGTTAATGCAAAATCATAAATGTTATGTGTAATGTTTATCAAAAAATGATAACCGAATAATGCAAAGATTGTGCCAATCATTATCAACGGCATAACAGCAACGGAAAATATCGGCAAAATAATTATATTACCAATTAAACTGTACACAGGGATATATCCAAAATGTGCAATTATAAAAGGCAATGTGAATATTGTTGCAATAAATGCAGTCATTAAAGATAAATACAATGTATGCAGAATTTTATTTATAGTTGTTCTTTTTGTGTATTGTTTGTTTTCAAAAAACCAAAGCAATCCAAATACAGCAGCAAAAGATAATTGAAACCCAGCGTTCATCACAAAGAATGGGTTTATCATAAATATAATTAAAAACGCCAATGATGCATTACGCAGTGAAAACATACTGCGACCAAATAATGTTGCAATAAAAATTAAAGTGGCCATCAAAAATGCACGAATTGTTGCGACACTGATTCCAGAAATACATAAATAAAATACCAGTCCAAACCATGCACAAACAATGGATGGATATTTTGCTGGTATACGTTTTGTTATACATGGAATACTTCTGAATAATAAATAAAACAGTGCAAACAACCACGCGCCAACTAATGTCATATGAAAACCACTGATTGACCAAACGTGCGCAACACCGACAGATTTCCAAATTTGACTTTCGTTATCGGGTAATGCCTTTTTATATCCTAATACCAGGGTGTCAGTTAACATTGAATTTGATTTATTATGAATATAATCACGAATGTGTTTATTAGAAGATTCTTTGTTTGTGATTTTGTAATCTTTGAAAATACCAGTTCCAGATATGTTTGAAAAATACATCCAACGTGCAAAATCAAAAGATGCTGGAATATATTTGGATGATGCATGAAAAGTTTTCAAATCACCAGATATTTCATCGCCAATATTTATAATGTTTTTGTCATCTTTTAGTGTGAGTCTGATTTGAACATCTTTTCTAGTTGTATTTGTTTTGATTTTATTTGATGGCACAGATAATAAAACACGTGTTGAATCAGATGTGTAATCTATATCCTGTACTGTGCCGGTAATATTCGTATAACCAAAAGAATCTTTGATTTGTGGTGTATCAATAATATGCGTAAAAGACATCGCATAAAAGAAACCAAATAAAAACAATGCCAGTATACGAATAAATATGTTTTTGTTTTTATAGATAATCGCCCCACACAACACAGTGATAAGAACAGGAAAACGAAAATATGGTTCAAAATCCAATCCAAAATATAATGCAGCACCAAAAGCCATTATAAATGGTACCCATAAAAACATATTTTTATATTGGTATTTCAGGATTTCTTTCATGTTTTGATTATAGGATTTTATTTGCTTGACGTGCAACCAATAATTTTTGTATTCTGATTAAGCATAAGGAGAAGCTTATGCCAAGATATATTTTTGTTACTGGCGGGGTTGTATCAAGTTTAGGAAAGGGCGTTTCAGCGGCATCGTTGGGCGCCCTTCTTCAATCCCGTGGATATTCTGTTCATGTTCGTAAATTTGACCCATATTTAAATATAGATCCTGGGACTATGTCGCCGCTGCAACATGGTGAAGTTTATGTCACAAATGATGGTCATGAAACAGATCTTGATTTGGGATATTATGAAAGGTTTTTGGGAGTGAAATTGTCCCGTAATGATTCTGTGTCTGGTGGACGTATTTATTGGGATGTTTTAAATGCAGAAAGACGTGGAGAATATCTTGGGTCAACAGTTCAAATGATTCCACATGTATCAAACAAAATAAAAGAATATATTGGTGCACCAACAGGGACTGATTTTGTCATTTGTGAAATTGGTGGAACAGTTGGGGATATTGAACAAAAAATATTCTTGGAATCTATACGTCAGTTTGCTAATGATGTTGGTCGTCGTAATGTTTTATTTGCGCATCTTGCATTGGCACCATATTTGGAACAAAGCGGTGAATTAAAAACTAAACCAACCCAGATGTCTGTGCGCAGGTTGTTGGAAAATGGTATCCAGGCAGATATTTTGTTTGTTCGTTCGCCACGTATGTTAACCGAAGAGGAACGTGCAAAGATAGGTATGTTTTGTAATTTGCCGGCAAAAAATGTAATTACCAGTATGAATGTTGATAATATATATAAAATTCCACTGGTTTATGATTCTCAGCATGTATTTGATATCATGGCAGAACATTTTGGTTTGCCAAATGCGTCAGGTGATATGTCTGCTTTCAAAAAAATAGAACATTATTTGGAAAATGATTTACCAACATGCACAATAGGTGTTGTTGGGAAATATTTTGATATTGCAGATGCATATAAATCTTTGAATGAAGCATTGTTTCATGCAGCCGTTCAAAACAATGTTCATTTAAAAATCAAAAAAATAAATGCAGAAAATTTTACCACAGAAGAATGTACTGATGTAGATGGTATTTTGGTTCCTGGCGGTTTTGGAATTCGTGGTGTCGAAGGAAAAATTGCAGCTGTACAATATGCGCGTGAAAACAATATTCCGTTTATGGGGATATGTTTGGGTATGCAGGTTTCTGTAATAGAATTTATGCGTAATGTTGTTGGTGATAAAAATGCTAATTCAACAGAATTTGCAAAAAATTGTACGCCTGTAATTTATATAATGAAAGATTGTGACAAAGAAAATATGGGTGGCACATTACGTCTTGGGGCATATCCATGCAATATAAAACCAGGTACATTGGCAGAAAAGATTTATGGCACAACAAATATATCAGAACGTCATCGTCACAGATACGAAGTTAACATTGAATACAAAGATGTTCTTGAAAAAGCTGGTATGGTTATTTCTGGGTTATCGCCAGACGGTAAATTGCCAGAAATTATAATTCTGCCTGTTTTTGTCGTATTGCAGTATATTCGCCTTTTATTTTCCAAAAATAAAATCTGGGTTTGATGATATTGCGATTATTGTATCGATATCATCGTCTGGTGCAGAATGTTGCTTAATTGTTTTTCCGCACTTTTCACATTTGTGAGTGATTATATATCCGTCTTTTGTTGTGGCAACCGCGATTGGTCGCATCATGCCACCACAATCTGACATTCTGTCCCCCGGGTTATTGTCAACGTGACGCGACCATAAACATTTTGGGCAATGGTTTGTATATCCATTACCTAAAACATCTGCGCCACAATGGGCGCAGGTAAAATTTTCAACGCGTTTTGTAAATATTTTCATTTATAAACCCAATGCGTCACGATACATTTTTGTTAATTCATCTGCTTCGTCCAATTCATCTGGATCCAATTTGCGTAATCTTATCATTTGACGAATGTATTTTGGATCATAGCCCGCAGATTTGGCTTCGCTGTACACTTCTTTGATGTCCGCAGCAATAGCAGCTGTATCTTCATTTAATTTTTCAATACGTTCAATAATACTGATTAATTGAGCATTATCTATAGCACCGTGATTTGCATTTTTCATATTCTTCCTCTTGTTTTTTCTTTCCTTTATATGATATATTAAGAATCATAAAAATCAAATATTTTTATATAACAAAAGAGAGAGAATACATGACACGTTTTACAAAAATAACAGCATCCATAGGTCCAAATTGCGAAAGTCGCGATGTTTTAACAAAAATGATAAAGGCAGGCGTCAATGTATGTCGTTTGAATTTCAGTCATGATACCGGCGATGTCCAGGGGGCTAAAATAGATATGATACGCAGCATATCGCAAGAATTAAGTGTTCCTGTTGCTATAATGGTTGATATCCAGGGGCCAAAACACAGAATTGGTAATTTTGAAACGGAAAACCATTATCCTTTAAAAATTGGACAAAAATTCATTCTTGATTCTGACCCAACACCAGGTAATGAAACTCGTGTTTTTTTACCTGATACAGATGTTATGAAATCTCTTAATATAGGGGACCGGGTTTTATTAAATGACGGTAAAATTGAATTAAAGGTTGAGGCTGTATTTGATGACAAAATAGAAACAACTGTTGTTCGCGGAAATGAAATTTGGTCGCGACGTGGTTTTAATTTGCCAGACACAGATATAGATATGGATATTTTAACAGCAAAAGATAAAGCGGATCTTGAATATGCAATTACTAAAAAGCCTGATTATGTTGCTCTGTCTTTTGTTCAGCGCGCGGAAGATATCGCAAATGTTCGTGATTTTATAAATGCACGTACATCACATCCAATAAAAATTATTGCAAAAATAGAACGACCAAATGCGGTTGAAAGAATCGTTGATATTGCTAATGCGGCAGATGCGATTATGATTGCGCGTGGTGATTTGGCGGTTGAATTACCTTTCGAACAGGTCCCGGCTGTATCACGTCATATTATTCGCGAATGCAGAAAATTAAACAGACCGGTTATAATGGCAACCCAGATGTTATCATCCATGGTACACAGTGAATTCCCAACACGTGCCGAAATATCTGATGTTGCGAATGTTGCGTATTTGCGTGCAGATTCTACTATGACATCCGAAGAAACCACAATTGGTGATAACCCTGTTAATGTCATAGAAACAATGGACAAGATTTTATCTTACACAGACAAAGACACTATTGCCAATCCATATGATTGGTCACGTATAGATAATGTCCCAGAAAATGATTGGTCGCGTTCTGTATCGTCAATGGCGTATTTAAATAAAGCCGTTGCGATAGTTGTTTTCGCACGCGATACAGATATTACAATGCAAATTGCATGTCGTCGCCCTGACATTCCAATTGTTGCGGTTTGTGGTGATAAAACAGTTGCAAACCAATTAGCATTGGTTCGTGGTGTTTT
>OMQP01000057.1 GCA_900313285.1 uncultured Pseudomonadota bacterium | reverse complement strand
CTCGCAATGACACAGAACTTTAAATTGTATTATGGTTCCAATGCATTTCAAAAATAATTTATGCGTTTAATCCGGCGACATGACCGCTGCTAAACGCCCATTGTAAATTATATCCGCCCAAATCACCAGTTATATCCATTGTTTCGCCGGCAAAATACAGCCCATTACAAATTTGTGATTCCATTGTTTTTGATGATATTTTATCAACCAATACACCACCAAATGTGATTTCGGCACTTTGAAAGCCGATTGTTTCACCATCCATGATTTCAAAATGATTTATTTTATTTGCAATATCTTTTAATTCATTGTCGCGTAAATCTGCGATATTTCGTTTGTCGTTGCATATAAAATGTGCCAATTTATTCGGTAATATTTCATTCAAAATATTTGCAACCGTTTTTTTACCGTTCGTTTGCTTTTTTGATTTCAAAAATTCAAAAATGTCGGTATCCGGTGCAAAGTTAATGTTCATTTGTTTCGAATTAAATAATGTAGCACGATAAACAACCGGCCCACCAATTCCAAAATGGGTAAATAACAAATCGCCACTTATTTTGTGTTTATTAACTGTTATTTCAACTGGTAATGAAAGCCCCGCCAATTCGGTTGAAAAAGCTTTTGTTTTTATTGCGCAAAGGGCGGGGCGAATTGGTTCAATTTTGTGTCCAAATTTTTTAGCAATTACATGTCCAATGTTTGATACGCCCAAATGTTGATATGATACACCGCCGGTCGCAACAATCACAGATTTTGCATGAAAATCGCCATTATCTGTTTTTATCGTAAATATATTGTCGTTTTTTTCAATGTCGCAAACGTTTGTATTATATTTGATTTCTGTATTGCCAATGTCGGCCAAAAGCGCGTCAATAATATCATTTGCGCCGTTTTTGCAAAAATATCGCCCGGGTTCTTTTTCGACAAATTCAATTTTATGCGATTTAACCCAATTCAAAGTATCAACTGGTGTCCATTGGGCAAGGGCGGAACGCACAAATTGCGGATTTTTCCCAAAATAGTGTGAGTAATCGGCATGCAAATTTGTAAAATTACAATTACCACCGCCGGATATAGCGACCTTGCGTGCCGGCGCATCGCCCATATCAACAATCAAAACAGATTTTTTGCGTGATTTTAAAACCGCTGCCGCTTTTAATCCGGCCGCCCCAGCACCCAAAATAATAACATCATATGTTTTCATAGTATGAATTTTACCGCACAACAATAAAAAGGCAAATAAAAAACCGTCAAATGACGGCCTTTTAATCTGTGGTGGGTTAGGTAGGACTCGAACCCACGACCAAAGCGTTATGAGCGCTCCGCTCTAACCAACTGAGCTACTAACCCACAGCGAGAGTTATTATATATTTTTTATTTTATCTTGCAAGTTAAAAATGAACAATCTTGCTTTTTATAACGAAATATGTGATTATGCCAATATGGTTGAAATGGTGCCAATATTAAATAAAAATCAAATGGATGCGTTTAATACGATTGAACGTACGCATTCTAATATTTTAATTCTGGGCCAGGCAGGTACCGGTAAATCAACTTTTGTTCAATATCTTAAATCTGCGTCTGCTAAACGCATAGTGTGCGCATGTCCAACGGCTGTGTCGGCACTAAATATTGGTGGGCAAACAATTCATTCGCTTTTTCAAATTCAACCACGTGATTTTATTATGCCGGAATTATTAAAATTAAAGGCCAAACCACGAAATATTTTAAATGCTACAGATGTGTTAGTAATCGACGAAATATCTATGGTTGCCCCCGATTTATTGGATGCTATCGATATTCTGGCGCGGATGGCACGACACAACAACGAACCTTTCGGTGGAATCCAGGTCGTCGCAATCGGCGACATGTTTCAATTACCGCCCGTTATAACTCGTGACGCAGAACAATATTATGAATCAGCATACGAACATAAAAACGCTTACTTTTTTGATTCTAATGTTTATAAACGTGCAAATTTCATAAAATACGATTTTAATACCGTGTATCGTCAAAGTGATGACGATTTGTTAAAAAACCTGATGCGGTTGCGTGATAATGATAAAAATGCAATCGAATTTTTTAATAAATGCAAAATAGATGATGAAAGTATATTGAAAAACGCAGTTATAATTACTCCGTTTCGCGCTGTGGCTGAACGTATAAATACTGAAAAATTAAATCAAATAAACGCACCAGAAATTATTTATAATGGTACTATTTCTGGGAATTTTAATTCAAATGATGTGCCGGCACCAATGGAATTAAAATTAAAGCAGGGTGCATTAGTCATGTTTGTTAAAAATGCTGATAAATGGCATAATGGGTCTGTTGGTATTGTTGAACATTTGAACGCCAAAGAAATAATAGTTCAATTGTTGGACGATAATAAAAATGATTTGGTTGTGGTTAAACCTGAAAAATGGGCCAAGATAGAATATGCCCGTGATGAAAATGATCGTATTGTTGAAAACGAAGTTGGGGCATATAAACAATTTCCATTAATGTTAGGGTATGCAATGACGATTCATAAATCCCAGGGTAAAACATTAAACAAAGTTATAATTGATATTTCCAGGGGTGCATTTGCACATGGTCAAACATATGTTGCTTTGTCGCGAACAAGATGTGCAAATGATATGCATATTGTTAAACCTTTAAGTGTTCACGACATAATTTTTGATAAAAGAATTTTAGATTTTGTAAATGATGATTTATAAATCTTTGGACATCAAAATTGCGTCCACTCCGTCATAGTATTTTGGACGTAATCCAACGGTTAAAAAGCCACAATTTTCATATAATTTTTGTGCAGGGACGTTATTTGAAGCAACTTCTAAAAATAATTTTTTAACCCCTTGATTTTTAATTGTTTTTTCAATTATTCCAATCATCGCGGATGCTATTCCATTGCGTCTAAAATCGGGGTTCACACCAATGGTAATTATTTCGGCTTCATCGACCACAATTCGATACACAATAAACCCGTTTTGCGACATGATAATTTCGCATCCTGAATTCTTTAAATCACGAAAATCATCCGCCGACCA
>OMQP01000058.1 GCA_900313285.1 uncultured Pseudomonadota bacterium | reverse complement strand
TTCGTTCCATTTTATTGGTAAATATTTTATTTCACCACATGATAGTTGTGCAGCGTTATCAACTTGATTCTGGTCTTTGAAACGTGATACGCCAAATACAGATGCAATTGCATTAAATCCATGTTCTTTTGCATATTTAGATGCATAACAAAAACGATATGCAAAACATTTGCTGCAACGCCCGCCACGTTCAGGTTCGTTTTCAAGACCTTTTACGTGTTCGCGCCAATCATCATGATTGTAATCGCCGACAACGTATTTAACACCCAAAGATTCACAATATTTTATTTGTTCATTAAGACGTTTTATATATTCGCTTTCTGGAAAAATGTTCGGGTTAAAAAACATGACAATAAAATCGTCAATGTTTTCAATTTCGCCATTTGCAAGTTGTTTAATAGCCCCACATGAACATGGTGCACAACAAGACATTAAAATCAGTTTATTCCCGGACATATTTCTTTTTCATATATTTCATTCGCAAGAATTTAAAAATTTCTTTTAATTCTTGTGGATATCTGGTTTTTGGGAGTATATAAAATTCATCTGATACAAAACTATAAACATGGCCACAGGTTAATGGTAATAAAAGTTTTTCAGTGTTTTTTGCAACACTGCATATTTCACGTTTGTGTTGCGTTGCACTGCATCTGTGCTGTAATTTGCATTCTTCGCAAGATATATGAAAAAATCTGTACGATGTATCAAGGTGAAACACGTGTACTTTGTGAAAGGTTGGTTCTTTGCGATAAGATTTTTTATATTGTTCGTTTTCCATTAAAATTCTTCACCAAATTTAGATGCATCTGTTATTTCATAAAGTTTTGTATCATCATCAGAAATATTCAGTTCAGCAGCACTGCACAACATACCATCTGATTCAATACCGGCAACATTACGTGGTTTAATTGGTTTGTTTGTTTTTGGAATAATTGCGCCAATTGGTGCGAATACAGCCAACATATCTTTTTCGACATTTGGTGCGCCGCAAACAACAGTGTAATCTTTTGTTTTATCGTTGATGGTCAAGACATGTAAATCTTCACGTTGTGGATGATTTTTTACATCAACAATTTTTACAACCTTTAATTGAGGTGTTTTTTTAGATGAATATTTTTCCGTTAATGTTTTAACCATATCTTCGTCTATTTTTTCAAACAGATTTTCAGGAATTGTGAATTCTGTGCCGTCTTTAACACGTCTTTCAAATTCGTTTGGCCATGATAAATCATGTTTATCTGCAAAAATATTTTTCATTTTTTCAGCGGTATCTGGAATAAATGGTTGTGACACACGTGCATAAAAATCAATCAATTGAAAACAGTTGTTTAACACATGTTGTGCGTCGTCCATATTGCCATTTTTAACCAATGTCCATGGTTCTTTTTCGGTCATATATTCATTACCAATTGCCCAAAGACCGCGCAAAGCAAATACAGATGCACGTAATTCACATTTTTCCAAAGCATTTGTTAATTCATTTAATTTTTCGTCGATTCTTGATTTTAATTCACTGTCTAATTCACCAGATTTTGGAACAATGTTACCAAAGTTTTTATTTGATAATTTACATACACGTGAAACAAAATTACCCAACATTCCGTTAAGGTCTTTGTTAACAATATCTGCAAAGCGATCTATTGTGAAATCTGTATCATCTGTTTCAGGGGCAGATGCCAACAAAGCATATCTCCATGTATCAGATGGTGCGTCATTTATAGCATCAACCAAGAATATCCCGTTTCCTGATGATTTAGATATTTTTGCGCCATTGAAATTCATAAAATTAACAGCTTTTAAAACATCAACTGTTTTCCAGTTGTCGTTCATTGCTAATTCTTGGGATGGGAAAAACACAGCATGGAAAGATACATTATCTTTGCCCATAAATTGAGTGTAATGACAATCTGGATTTTTCCACCAGCTTTGCCAATCTTTATTTGCCGCCTGGGATATAGAAACATAACCCCATGGTGCATCAAACCAAACATAAAATACTTTGTCTTCAAATCCTGGTTTGTTAACAGGTATTCCCCATTTTAAGTCACGTGTAATAGGTGCGTCATGTAATCCTTCGTCCAGCCATTTATTAGCAATAGCAGTTGCTGTTTTTGGCCAACCCTGACGTGAATTTATCCATTGTCTTAATTTGTCGGACATTTCGCTTAATTTGAAATACAGGTGTTTTGTTTCACGCATTTCAACTGGTGAAGATGGATCTTCGGCACTGTGTGGGTTAATCAAATCAGATGGTTCAAGTGAAGCACCACATTTTTCACATTCATTTCCATATGCTTTTTCATAACCGCATTTTGGGCATGTTCCAATAACGTATCTGTCTGCTAAAAATCTTTTTTCATTAACAGAATATGGTTGCATAGATGTTTTTTCTTCTATTAAACCCTGTTCGTCAAGACGATTAAATAAATCATGAATCAGTTTTTCTTGTAATTCGGTATGTGTGCGCCCAAATAAATCAAAAGACAAATTAAAATCTTTTACAGATTGTGCATGTTTTGCACGATATTTATCGACGTATTCTTCGATAGATAAATTTTCTTTGCGGGCACCGATTTCAGACGTAGTCCCATGTTCGTCAGAACCGCATACAAACAAAACATCCCGGCCCATTGCACGGCAAAAACGTGCATAAACATCACTTGGTAATAAACAGCCAATCAAATGCCCGATATGTAAATTGTTATTCACATATGGTAATGCAGATGTAATAAGATATTTTTTTGCCATGTATGCCACCTTTTTATTTATAAATAAACGCCCACATTATGGGCGTCATTTTAAATTCTGGTGGGTGGTATTGGGCTCGAACCAACGACCTCCACGATGTCAACGTGACGCTCTAGCCAACTGAGCTAACCACCCAAAGCAGAGTGATTATAACAGCAAAAATCCGATTTGCAAATAAAATCAGTTGAAAATATAGATGCTTTTTTGAATAAAAATAATATTTTATGTTGAAAAATATGAAAATATTTTTGAAAACCTTGCAAAATCACGCATAAGT
>OMQP01000059.1 GCA_900313285.1 uncultured Pseudomonadota bacterium | reverse complement strand
CGTTGAAATGTTCCGCAAATTGTTGGATCAAGGTGAAGCCGGTGATAACGTAGGTTTGTTGTTGCGTGGTACAAAGAAAGAAGATGTAGAACGTGGTCAAATCATCTGCAAACCAGGTTCCATCACACCACACACAGATTTCGAAGCTGAAGTTTATATCTTGACGAAAGAAGAAGGTGGCCGTCATACAGCATTCTTCTCTAACTATCGTCCACAATTCTACTTCAGCACAACAGACGTAACAGGTACAATTACTTTGCCAGCTGACAAAGAAATGGTATTGCCAGGTGATAACGTTCGTATCAGCGTGCAATTGATTGCACCTATTGCTATGAGCGAAGGTCGCCGCTTTGCTATCCGTGAAGGCGGACGTACAGTTGGTGCAGGTGTTGTATCAAAAATTATTAAATAATTGTTGCAATTTGCGGGTCAATGGTTTATCCTTTGGCCCGCAAAACAACTTAAGATAAGGAAAACGAACAATGGTACCAGCATCTAAGATTCGCATCAAATTAATCGCTTTTGACCACAGGGTCTTGATGGAATCAGTAGAAGAAATAGTTAAAACAGCAAAGCGCACCGGCGCCGATGTCGTTGGACCCGTTCGCTTGCCAACTTTGATTCAAAAGTTTACAGTGAACCGTTCCCCACACGTTGATAAAAAATCACGTGAACAATTCGAAATTCGCAATCATAAAGCGGTCGTAGATATTGTTAACCCAACCCCTCAGACAGTTGATGCACTGATGAAGTTGGATTTGGCATCTGGTGTTGATGTAAAAATTAAATTATAAAATGTGTATGTTGATGGATATGCTATAATCCATTAACCACTGACAAAAAGGCAAAAAAATGAAACGTAGCGGATTAATTACAACAAAAGTAGGGATGACTCGCCTTTATGATGAAGCGGGGGTTGCCCATGCAGTAACAGTTTTATCTGTTGGGGATTGTGCTGTTATTGGAAATCGTACAACAGAAAAAAATGGTTATGTTGCAAATATTTTAGGTTTGCGTGAAGCAAAGGCAAAACATGTTGCAAAACCTCAAGCAAAAGCAGCAGAAAAAGCGGGTGTAAAACCTTATCGCAAGGTTGTTGAATTCCGCGTTTCTGATGATTGTGTAATTCCAGTTGGAACACAATTGTCTGCCGCACATTTTATTGCCGGTCAATATGTTGACGTTCAAGCAACAAGCAAAGGTAAAGGTTTCCAAGGTGCTATGAAACGCCATAACTTTGGTGGTAAAGAAGCAACTCACGGTGTATTAAAAGCACATCGTTCCTTGGGTGGTACAGGTATGCGTGAATGGCCAGGTCGTGTTTTGAAAGGTAAAAAGATGTCCGGTCAAATGGGTAATGAAACTGTTACTGTTCAAAATTTGAAAGTTTTTGGAACAGATACAGCAGAAAATCTTATCTTTGTAGAAGGTGCAGTTCCAGGTAGTAACGGAACATTTGTTTTGGTAAATGATGCAGTGAAAAAAGTTCAAGCTCAATTGCCAGTTCCAACATTTGTAGAAGTTAAAGAAGAACCAGCAACCGCTACAGAAGAACAACCTGTAAATGAAGCTGAACAAGCATAACGACACAATATAAGGTGAATAAAATGCAAGTAGATATTTTAAATTTAGATGGCAAATCAGTCGGTAAAGTAGAATTGTCCGACAGCATCTTTGGAATTGATCCACGTGCAGACATTTTGCACCGTGTTGTTACATGGCAACGTGCAAATGCTCGTGCAGGCACTCATGCAGTAAAAACTGTATCTGATGTTGCAGGAAGTGGTAAAAAAGCATTCAAACAAAAGAAGACAGGTAACGCACGTGAAGGTGAAAGATACAATGTTCACATGCGTGGCGGTGGTGTTGTTCATGGACCAGTTGTTCGTGACCATAACATCGATTTGCCAAAGAAAATCCGTTCTTTGGGTTTGAAAATGGCTTTGTCTTCAAAAGTAAAAGAAGGCGCTTTGATTGTTATCGACAGTGAAAAAATGAAAGAAGCAAAAACAAACGCTTTGGCGAAACAATTGAAAAAATTGAATATCGCATCTGCTTTGTTTGTTGGTGCTGAAACAATCGATACAAACTTCAAGAAATCTGCTGCTAATATTATCAATGTTGACGTATTGCCAACAATTGGTTTGAATGTTTTGGATATCTTGAAACATGAAAAATTAGTTTTGACAGCAGATGCTGTTAAAGCAGTAGAAGCAAGATTGGCTTAATTAAAGGTTTGAAGATATGGCAGAAAAGAAAACAGAAAAGAAATTAGTTGCGTCGGCACATACATATGATGTATTGCGTCGTCCAATCATTTCGGAAAAAGCTGCAAAGTTATCCGAAAGCAACGGTGTTGTGTTCGAAGTTGCAATGTCTGCTACTAAAGAAGATATTGCGAAAGCTGTTGAAGTGTTATTCGGTATTAAACCAACAAAAATTAATATCGTTGTCACAAAAGGTAAAGTTAAATCTTTCCGTGGTCGCAGCACAGGTACACAACGCAGTGTTAAAAAAGCATATGTATCTTTGCCGGCAGATGCAAAATTGGATTTGTCCGCAAATATATAATTAAATGAACGTTTTGACAGAGAACCCGAAACTGCGGATGTTAGTGTCAAAACATAAACAAAGGTAAAATAAAATGGCATTGAAACATTACAAGCCAACAACACCAGGAACACGTGGTTTAACATTAATTGACCACAGTGAATTGCACAAGGGTGCACCTGAAAAGTCTTTGACTGTTGGTTTAAAGTCCAAAGGTGGACGTAATAATTTTGGTCATGTAACTGTTCCACACCAAGGTGGTGGACACAAACGTAAATATCGTTTGATTGATTTTGACCGTAAGAAAAAAGATATACCTGCAACAGTGATTCGTTTGGAATACGATCCAAACCGTACTGCATTTATTGCATTGATTGAATATAAAGATGGTGTTCGTTCTTATATCTTGGCACCACGTGATTTGAAA
>OMQP01000060.1 GCA_900313285.1 uncultured Pseudomonadota bacterium | reverse complement strand
ATACATCAAAGATCGCAATGTGTCTGAATACGAAGAACTGATTAAAAAATTAGGTCTGCGTAAATAATTTTTTAAAAAATTATAGAAAAACACCGGCAATCGCCGGTGTTTTTTTATATATTTATAATTATTGCACAACACCCAACACCGCAGCACGGAAAGCGAGGTCGGGCGAACCGACGCTACCCAAGTTGCGCGAACAGCCGCTAGCGCAGCTCGAAGCACAAAGCGACGCACCGAGGAAGTCGTAGTAGAACACCCAAGCAGAAGACAAGCTTTGCATGTTGCCATTTGTATCTTTATATCCGGTTACACCACAATAACAATATCTGGCCCCCGTTTGACCTGTTTCATCTGCTATATTTGTTTCGGTAGAGAACGTTGAATTTGCACCATTAAAATTTGCTGTACCAGGTGTTGTGCTGCAACGTCCCTGACCTATCAACATTCCGTTGGTACCATAATCTACCGCCCATGTGTTGTTGCCGTTTATGCCATAATAACTTTGTCCGTGGGACGATTTGTCTTCACCGAATTGACCGTTGTTGTTTATCCATGCATAACTTGCACCTGCTTCTGTTACACCAATCAATGCCATCAAATCTAATGTTTGTTGTCTTACCTGCCAGCCACGGAATGTGTATCCTGTTTTTGTTGGGTTCGTCGATGGTAATGTTATTTGGCCATCATATCTGCATGTATTTGATGTGGTTGGGACAGTTAATTTTGTATCTTCGTTATACCATTCCAGGTTTATTGTATTTGCCGTCCAATCTGCTTCCAAATTTGCAGGACCGGTTGCAGTACCCAATGTTGTTTCAACGCAATCGTTTGTTGGACTGGGTTGTATATGATTATTTGCGTCCAATGCGATTGCTGGGTATGACATCACTGCAATTATTGCAGATGTTAAGAATGTTTTTTTCATAGTGTTTTGTTCCTTCCTATGTTTCCTATTATATCACAAATGGGGGTGGTGGCGCAAGATGAAAAAAAACGGTAAAAACAATGACTTATATGTATTTTATTCGTACCTTAAACTGTCAATTGGGTTTAATTTGGCGGCTTTTATTGCCGGCATTACGCCGGATGCTAATCCTACGACCACAGCAACACCAACCGACAAAATCACCGGCCAAATTGAAAACGGAACATCGTAATTCAATATAAATCTGCCGACGCCCTGGGATAATCCAACACCCATTACTAATCCTATCATTGAACCGATAAACGATATCATTACTGATTCAGATAAAAATTGAATTATTATTACACGTTCCCGCGCACCGATTGCTTTGCGAATTCCAATTTCACGCGTGCGTTCTGCAACCGATGTTAACATCATATTCATAATGCCAATTGAACCAACCAATAATGAAACAGCAGCGATTGCTATTAGCAACAATTTCAAATATCCGGTCACTGTATCCATCGTTTCCATAATTTGTTTCATATCTGTAATTTGAAAATCGTCTTCGTCCGTTTCTTTCAATCTGTGTCTTTGTCGCAAAAGCGATGTTATTTGTTCGATAACAACATTATTGTTTGCGTCTGGAAAAATCTTTAACGCAATCATTGTAACTGCATCAGGAAATTTTGACCCCTGTAATCGCTTTTTCAATGTAGTGATTGGTATTATTATCATATCGTCCTGGGATCCAAATGCAGAATCACCGCGCGCCCGCATCACACCTACAACAACAAACGGTATATGTCCAATTCGTATAAATTCACCAATTGGATTTTCTGGTAAACCCAGTTCAAATGCTGTATCTGGCCCAACAATCGCATATGCAGATGCATTTTTAACCGCGTTCATATCAAATGGTGTGCCATATTCCATTTCTATATCTTGAATCGATAAATAATCAGGATATGTTCCCAATATCATTGTTGACCAATTTTTATTTCCATATATAACCTGGGACGTTCCCATTTGTGCCGGGGTTATATACATAACATCACTTAATCGTTTAATTTGATCTGTATCAGTTATTGTTAATGTTTGACGATTTCCCGTTCGAACACCACGATTGCGCGCTGCGCCTGCACGAATAACTATGGTGTTTGTTCCCAGCGATGAAAATTGGTCATTTATAGATTTTTGTACTGTTTCCCCAACGGCAACCATTATCACAACGGCCATAACACCTATAATTATGCCCAACACAGTCAAAAACGAACGCAATTTATTTCCGCTGACCGATATCCAAGATTCTTTTAATATGTCACCCAGTGTCATTTTTTATTCCGCTTTTCCGATTTTAATAAAACTGTTTCACTTTTTGGTACTGGTCCATCATATGTAATCCGCCCATCATAAATATGTATTATTCGATGCGCATATCGTGATATTTCAAATTCGTGCGTAATCATGATGATTGTTATTCCAAAATCGTGATTTAATTTTTCAAAAAACTTTAATATTTCATTTCCCATTTTTGAATCCAGCGACCCAGTCGGTTCATCCGCTAAAATCAGTTTTGGTTGACCTGATAATGCACGTGCGATCGCTACACGTTGTTTCATACCACCTGATAATTGTGTTGGAAAATATGTTTCAAATTTTTCAAGACCGACCAAATGCAACATTTCGCGTGCACGTTTTATTCTGTCACTCATAACAATACCGCGATACATTAACGGCAACATAACATTATCCATAACTGTACGTTTTGGTAATAGATTAAAGTTTTGAAAAACAAAACCTATGTGTTCATTACGCACAGTTGCTAAATCATCCGCTGACATTGTTGAAATATCTTTGCCATATAATTCGTAAATGCCACTGGTTGCGGTATCAAGCGCACCGACAATATTCATGCATGTTGATTTTCCAGATCCTGACGGCCCCATAATCGCAACAAATTCACCAGATTTTATTGTAAAATTTATATCAAATAAAACCTGTTGTGTTCCACCAATAGCAAGTGGAAAACTTTTATTTATATTTTTCAAAAAAATTATTGG
>OMQP01000062.1 GCA_900313285.1 uncultured Pseudomonadota bacterium | reverse complement strand
CAATTTTTCTTCCGATGTAAAATCACCGAAATCCATAAGTTCCATATGCAGCTTGCCGCCGGAATCTCGATAAATTGCAAAATTATGCCATATATCATTATGTATAAGTCCGTTGTTATTCATATTTTGTAATTCGCTTAATATTGTATTTTGTTCTTCGATAGTAATTGGTTTGTTTCTCAAATACCCAAGTATTTCTGCATCACTACTACCCCATTCAACAATATTTACATGCGTGGCATCCATAATAAAATATTGTGTATCTGGTGTTCTTTTGATCGTCTTCTACAACACCAACAGATGTCACAATTTTATTATGTTTCAGTAATTCGTGTGCTTGTTTTGTCCGACTTATTTCATTTTGTATTAAAGTTTCTGTATTGCCAGCTTTTAAATAATATTTTTTTCCGCCCAATTCTAGTGGTGTAACTTTAATATCAAATGTTGGATCAAGAACAGTGGCATCTGCCCACTTACCAGCTTTTACCAACTGTTTTCCCTCTTTGTGAGACACATTCATTGTTTTTGTAGCACCTTTTGTAGCATTATCTGTTTTTGTTGCACCTAATGCTTTTATTGCTTTACCATCGGATCTTATGACCTTTTCGCCTTTGGCTAATTTCTGTGCTATACGGGCTTTTACCCCTGGAATCCTTTTTGTTAATACTTTCGTCAATCTTGGAGTTTTGCTTGCAGCTTTTGCTATACGTTCTGCACCAACTACTGCTTTAACACCAGCACCAACCAATGTAAAAAGTTGTCCAGCTATACCAATTGCACGTATTATTTGATCTGTGTTCCATTTACCATCATCACATTTTGAAATATCAAGGTTGTCATCTTCTGGTGTATAACAACCACTTATGTATAAATCTACCCAAAACTGTGAATCTTCTGGTAACATTTCTACAAATTTTTCGAACTTTGCATCTACCCCTTTTAATTCAGCATCTTGTAAATCATTTGTCATTCGTGCCAAATACATAAAATATTCTTTTAAAATTTCTTCTGCACACGTTGCATTATTACAATTATTTGCTTTTGTAAAGAAAGTGTCTGCAACATCATCTATGTGCATTTGACCACTAAATTCCATACCTGTAAGTAACGTATCTGTTACCAAAACAAAATAAGCCCAATTAGTTCCGCCAAAATACAGAGTTAATCCTACATTCACAGCTGCCCCACCAGCTATCAAAGCAATGTTTACATTCTTTTGATGTTGGATTGCTTCGGTTGCATTTGGTAATACACAAGCATTTGCTTTCTCATCCCAATATGCTTTTTTACATTCCGGACATTCTGATAATGTTGCCGCTGCAATTTTGTCACAAAGTTCTTTGTCTGGGGTGTAGCATGTTTTGCCTTGATATTCACCGCCAAGAACGGAGCAATTAAATGCTTCCATGTTTCCCTGGCTAAGTCTTTCTACATTTTCGTTTAAATCATCAAAAATAAAATCTATCGGTTGTTCGTTTGCATAACATGTTAATACGTCATCTGCTTCTGACACAAGTCCAGAGTTATCAACAACTCTTGTGAAATTATAATCACATTCACAAGCGTTTATTGTGGTGTTTGCGTTCTTTTTTATGTATTCGCATAATTTTTCACGTAAATCATTATACGCAGATAATTGGTATCCTTTGCCAAAATTATAGTTATTTATACCAAATGCAGTTCTAAGATTATCTTTAGTGATATCGTACTTTTGTTCTATGACACATTTGTTATTCTTTTTATTACCAACTTCGTTGATGTTCTTAATAAAAGATTTATATGCGAATTTACTCATACTATCATTTATTTGTGAACATTTTTCTGTATCTGATGTATCACAAAAATTTACAACTTTATTGTTAAATCCTGACGACTTCAAATTTGTTCCATGTATTTTACATACAGAATATTTCACACTGTCATAAAGTGCATCATCTGCCAAAGAACCAGTCACACTATCAAATTTAAATTCATAATATATTGGTTTTAATTTAGATGTGCATTTTACATAATCATTTATTTTGCCCCTTGTTTCGTTGCTGCATTCTATATCGTCATTATATTTAACGCTTGCATATTCTTTACATAAACCATCTGCTTGTAACATTGTCAGTTCCAACTTTCTGGCCATCACACCGGCATAAAACACATCTTCAACACAATGTTCATCACCACCTGTTTTTCCTTGGTCATCACCGCATACTTCAAAATATTGCGTGGAATTTACCAATTCTTTTCTGAATTTGGATCGAGTTTCTTTGTCTTGATTTCTGTCCCATCCTGCTGCATCGCTTATCTTTGCAACAGATTCCGCACTAAGTGTACCACCGTTTTTTTCTAACTCTTCATTATATACATCAACAACTTCACCCCTTACTTTTTTATCTGGGATAAATTTAGATAATATCCTGCTGGCCCATTCGCCGACCACGTGTATATTAAATTCTGCGTACGAATTCGTCGTTAATAAACCAAATAAAAATGCAAAAAATATTTTTTTCATTTTGTTTTTTTATTCCCCATCTTCTTCAAATAATTTTGCGTTTTTATCACCAAGAATACTACCAAAACTCGATGCAAAACCATTCACACTTGATGTATCCAATACATCATTGATATCTTTATTTTCTATGTCAGACATTGAACTACAATCTATTTTATCAACAATGCTTGACATTGAACTTAAATCCAAACCGCTAAAATCTAATTTATTAACATTGGTTGCTTTCGCAGTTTTAAAACAGTTCTTCAATTTATCTGTGACGGCCCTGCTCGCTCTGCTGATGGAATTCTTGTTTTGGTTTTCTTTTATCATTTCGCCCAGTTTTCCATTTATCAGTGAATCACCAAGAACACCTACAACTGCACCAGCACCAGCGGCAATCGCACCACCCTTAACACGTTTCTTGGATGCGTCTGCCATTTCATCTATCTTTGTTTGGTCGGTTTCACTGTTTAACATTTTTGCACGATATAAACTTTCGTATGCTCCACCTGTTATGCCAATGTTTTCATCGTCATAAAGTCCCATTTGCGATTTATCAAGAATTGGTTCCATACCCAATGCGGCCTTGCGTTCTTTCAAATCATTTGCCAATGCAAAATATTGAGCACGCAAATTCATCATATTTTGATCGTTGCCACCCGGTAATTCAATTTCTTCTGGACCCGCTTTTACCTGTTTCCCATTACCATATGTGCAACGGAATGTAGCAATATATGCATCCATGCTGGCATCTGCATTTTTATCTGCCGTTTGTTCAGCCAATCCACGTGCCAATTCCATGCCACCAATACCAGTTGCGGCAGTTGTAACCGCTGTCAATGTTCTGTTGGCTAGTGATTGTTCGTTTTCGTGCGCTGCATTATATGCTGCGGTTTTTTCTTCAAGTGCTTTTTTCTTATCTTCTTCGGAACGTTCATCAGAATTTTGGTCAGATTTATCATTGTCATCTGATTCTGTTGGTTCTTCTTCAGAGCAGGGGGCTGCCAGTGCTTCTTCCTTGGCTGTGCGCAACTTATCTTTTGCTGTGGCTTTTTGTTCGCTTGTAATTTGCAGTTTTTCCAATTCTGTTTCTGCCGCAGAAGCTGCATCCTGGATATCTTCTGCTGCTGATATGCTGCTTGTGTCAACAGATGCCATTGACATGGTCGGCCAACATAATAATAACAATAATAAAAATCCAGGTTTTATAATCATTGTTATCCTTGTGAATTACATTCTCTGTCTTTTATTTCTTTTGCTCTATCTTTGAACGCATTAATTATCGTTTCTATATCTTGTTCATCATTTGATTCTTGGTTTGGTTCACATGTCAATATTACTTTTTCAGCATTACGTGTGACTTTTGCTGTTTCGTTATCTGCACAGTGTTCAGACCATTTTGTTTCCAAAACATCGCATGTTGTGTATTTTATAGAATATTCAATGTATTTGTTACCGTTTTCATCTGTTTTTGGTGTCGCCATTTCTTCAATTAAGTATTCTATTTCGTCATTTTGGTCATCGCAGATATTTTCTTGAGATTCTTGTTCGCCATCTTCATTTGGCACTGGTGCAGCAATTGGTTTTAGAACACAGGCAGTGCCGTTCCATTCTTTTGTTATATCTTTGCATTTGCATGAATTAGTTGGGGCAATAAAATCAGCAACACCAGATTTTACAGCTTCACAGCATGCGCGTGCAGACACATCGGTTGGATGCAATGCTAAACAATCTTGTTCGCCTTCTTCATTTGACACTGGTGCCACCACAAGTGGTTGTTTCAATTCAACGTTTGCCGATGGACCCGATGCGACATTTAGGCCTTGTGTTTCTGCTTTTAAAGAATCGATTGTTTCAGGACATGCGGTTCCACCTGCAACTGGCGCTTTCCCGTTTTTACATGTTACATGTTGTGATAATACATGTATATTTTATTTGACCGTTGGGTGTTGTTTCCTGGACAACTTTATTCGTACCATCGGCATTTTTAATAGCGTTATTTGCATTTGCTATCCAATCTATAACTATTGGATCATTTGCATGTTCTTGTGAAAATTCAATATGATTTCCCAGTTCTGCCGGTGCAAAATCAGGTTCCCATTTTGGTTCTGTTACAGGTTCTGCCGGTGAAACAACTGGTTCAACAGGTGCGTTTGCCTGTGGCAGAACACACTTTCCATTGGTTAAAGTTGCTTGTTCGTCTGCACATTTTGTTATGTGGCACGTCAAAGTATTTTTTGTCCCGTCAAAAACAGGTGTTATTTCTTCGTTTTCATTACCGCCAGCAGCTTTGATGGCTTGTTTACATTTTGCAATCCATTTGTCAACGGTTTGTGTAATGTTTATGCGTTCTTTGGGAGTGTATTTGTTCAAATCAGGATATGTGATTTGATTGTTGATACGAACCCCTTGCTTTACATTTGCGTTGATTCTTTTTACAACATCATTTGCTGATTCAATATTTGTTTGTACAGTTGTTTGTGGAACAACAGTGGTCGAAGATGATGTTGAACTTGTACTATTCAAAGGAATACATTTATTCGATTTTGGTTGTTCTTGATAATTATTTGAATCGCATTTTTTTATATTGCATATACCTTGATGACCGGCCATATTAAAATCCATTTCAGATATACCGGTTGTTGAAGTTGTTTGTGTATGCATATTACAAAGATAACCGTACCCATCAGAAATGGCATTGAAAGCAGGTTCTTTTTGAAGGGTTTTTGTCCATTTAGAATCCCATTTAAATTCTGTATTTCCTAAGGGAAGCAGTACAGAACTTCCAGGACCATATGTTTTATAGTTTTGATTATATGTTGTAGCCAGCGAACGTAATATATCTGTAATAGTTTTTGATGGCTGGCCAGTTGTTGCATTTACGGTTTGGACTTTATAAGAAACTAACTGTCCTGTTTTTGCGTCCGTTACGTTAATCGTATCAGCACCACCAGCATCCACAGCAGTTGTTTTGTTTCCTGATGATGTTTTTGTTGACGACGTCTGTTTCCATCCCCGTTTCTTTTGCAAAGAGCAGTATATCCACGAACAATTGCTTTGATACTTGGTTGGCCTTCTTTGCCATCCAGACCTTCCCATTTGTAAACTTCAGATTTATTTCCAAACACGATTGCATTGTTTGTACCAGTTGGCAGTGCGCGCTTTTTCTTTATTTCATTATTATAGTTTCTTACAAGTGTTCTGACTTGTATTCTTGTTTCTTCTGTATCGCCGAACACAAGACATTTACCTTTTTGAGGAATATTTTGGTTATTATAGTTTCTTATTTCTGGTGCGTGACCTTTGTGTATGCAATCAGAATCTAATAATTCTATCCATTCATCACATTGATTACGACCCTCTTTAGAATTGTATTGGATATAATGGGAAGAACTGTTTGTTGGAACTTCATGGACGCCAGAATTACAATTGCAGTTTGGATATGTACCAGTTGCATCCCAGGGACATTTTTGTACACATTTTTTCCCATTCCATTCCTGTGTCTTTTCATCTGGACATAAACAACCTTTTGTCTGTGAATAACCTGTTGCACCGCCATCCTGGCATTCTTTTAGTTTTTTATCAAATTCAAGATTTGCTTTTGCGACGTTTGGTGATTGGCAAGCATTCATACTTTCTACCCAAATCAAATTGCCTTCGCATTTATTTGTTTGTGCGGTTGCCGTCGTAGAGGACTTACTTGAAGATGGAATAATGAATTTTCCACAATATTCTTTTACAGCAGTCAAAACATTATTTTTGTGTTTTTCGATAAATTTTTTTAGATCTTTATCTTTTGATGTTAAAGTGTCTATGCCATCTTGTTTTGCTTTGTTCCGAAATTGTATATCAGCATAATTTTGCAATGTTGATAAATTGTTTTTTCCTGCACATTTTGTTGTGTTCGTAATCATACGCATACGCTCTATACTACAAGAGAGTGCTTCGTTTGACATTTGATCGCAGGTTCCTAAACCAGAATATTCAGGCGCGCCAATTGCAACAAATCCAGGCATTGTGGTTAATGCGAAAAGCAGGGCGGTAAAAGATATTAAATGCTTTTTCATTATTGATGACATTTACCATTGCTATATTTTGTGTACGGTTTTGTTTCGCAATAACATGCACCATTTTTCCATGTCCCGTTTGAATCAGCGCCTTCACAGGCGTCTATCTTTGCCTGAAGCTTTGCGTCCGGAACACATTTATTATCTTTTTTTGTATATCCTGCCACACAAGATTTTACAACACAGTTGTTATTATCATCATATGTAGCTAAAAGATGATGTTCCTTTGCATTTGTACAAACCATACCTTTCTTGTGTGTGGACTTTGAATTTTCTCTTTCTGCTTCTTTTGCTTTCACCTGTGCTTTTAATTTGTTCTTTTCTACCGATGTTTGTGCACTTGCCCCTTTGGTATAATAGGCAGCAACACCATCCATAACTGGCTCTGCGACTCCTTGAAGGGCTTGTCCTGCGCCATCAACGGTGTTAGTCACCTTGTCTGATTGTTGAACCAAAGGATCAATAACAGCGTTAGTTGCATTTATCTCTTCGCCTGCCGCTTTCATTGTACCTTTTGACGGCGCTGTGAGTGTCCCTAATCCTGTTGATGTGGCCTTTTCTATCGCTTCTGCGGCGGTGTGACATTTTCCGTTCACAACGGTGCCACCTTGTAATGCACATTCCGCTTGTAATTCTTTCTTGGCTTTTTGAGTTTCAAGTGCACGACCAATTGCACCAGATGTTATTAACCCAGTCGCCGTTCCCAATCCTGAACCCAACATCGCAGATGATGCAGCCGTTTGTGAACGTGTTTCACGATATGCGTTTTCTTTAAATGTTGTTGCATTTATACCAAACCATTCCTGCATACATACAAATGAATCACCCGCATAACCTTTGCGTGAAGCGGTTGGTGTATCTTGATTATCACCCGCAAAGAAATTCACAGTATAAACACAATCAAAACTGCGTTCGTCAAATGTTGCACCCAATGATGTACACGCGTTGCGCATTGAATCACGCAAAGTGTAAAGTTGTTTTTCATCTGTTGCGATACTTTTTTCTGCGTTTCCACGCAATAAACCGATTGCGGTTCCAAAACGATTTGCCAATCCAGAATCTGATTCTTTACATTCGTTTGCTATTGCTTTACATTTTTCAATCGCAGCATCCGCATTTGTTTTACCCAAACATTTATTATATGTTGTACCGCACTCATTCACAATACATGCGTTATATTGGTTCCCACAACTGATAATCTTTTCATACGAAGCCAAACGAACATTCATATCGCGGTCATCTTTGATTTCTTTGGAAAACAGACCAAAATCATGTGCGCTGCATGTTGTGGTGTTTTTACATTTATTTAATTTTTCACCAAATACAGTATCACCGTCCAATGCGCATTTTGTAAAATCGTTTCCACACGTTTCCATCATGCATTTACGTAAACCAGAATCACATGTACTGGTCCCAGATTGCATTGCAGATTTGACAGCCGTTGTTGATTCAGATGCGGCCAATGCAGCACGTTGTCTGCGGATTTCAGCAGTGTACTGGTCCCAGATTGCATTGCAGATTTGACAGCCGTTGTTGATTCAGATGCGGCCAATGCAGCACGTTGTCTGCGGATTTCAGCAGCAAAAGTATTATCATCGGATGCTTCGTCTATAACTTCATTGACCATGACATCAAATTGATTTGATTTGTTTGCGACAAAAATTTCTTCTGTTGTGGTTTCTGGCTCTGTAATTTCTTGCGTTGGTGTTTCAATGTTTTGTACAGATGCCGTCACCGATTTACGTGCAGCCATTGCAGTTCCACGTACCGCTGTACGTGGCGCAGCATTCGCAAAATCACAAATTGCAAATACA
>OMQP01000064.1 GCA_900313285.1 uncultured Pseudomonadota bacterium | reverse complement strand
AAATCTGTTTCCAATCTGTCTTCTTTACCACATTGTCCAATATCAAAACGTGATTGCCAACCATTTGGTATTGCAAAAGTTCCCTGGGAAATCAAAACCATACTGGCCTGAGTAGATATAAATTCTTGTAATGTTTTTGTGTTTATCTCAGGGCTTACCACCAATGCACGACCAACAACCCCAGGTATTGACATATGAATATTATTATCACCAAATGCCGGCAACATATTCATCCAAATAATAGGGTTATCTGTTTTTGGATATACACGATAAACATCTATATCCCATGCCAAAACGTATTTTTTAGAAGCAACATCAGATATTATTTTTGACACTTCATGTTCTGTTTGATAATCACCTTCGAAAATAACTGTTTTATCTTTCCAGTTGACCAATAAATTATGAATATCTGCCCCACGCATTGCGTCCAGCATAGCCATTATTATTGTTTCATCTTTTGGCATTTTTATCATCCATTTACCATGACCAGTTAAATGAATTTCACCGAATTCTGCATCATACGAATAATACACACGACCTAACTTTGCCATCAATTCAACAGCATCAGTCAAAGAACTGGTTGAAATAGAACCAGATATTTTTTCAAATGTCGCCTGATCTTCTATCACCGAAATATCTGTATCTGCAAGCAATTTTTCTAATGCATCTTTTACATACATTCTTTTAAATTCATAATCAGAAACTTTTAAATCTGGTAATTTATCACCAGTGTTAAGACGTACTATTTCTATTTTTTCTTCTGGAACAACAGAAACCACACTTTGATTATTCCAATCTACCGTACATCTTTTTGGTAAATCCAGCGCAAAATGTTGAACAGTATCAGTTGTCAATGCTGCCTTTTTTGGAAAAATTGGCACAGAATTTTCATCTATGACCACATTTTCTACAACATTTATCGTGTCATATTGTGGCATATTTTGATTTCTGTTAGCGCACCCTGTAACCAGCACCGAACAAATTCCAATGAACATATAGATTATGTTTTTTATGTGATTTTGTGCCATTTTCTTTCCTTTTTTATATTCTATAATTCTATTTATACTAAATATTCATAATTTTTTCAAACTCTTCTAGTGTCATTTCGTAAATAGGTTTTTGATTAGGCGTCACAAGATTTTTTACCTTTTCAAACTGTTTTTCAAATAAATCCATCACAGATTGAACATCACCTGGTATTGTTTCACCAGATTTTTTTAATCTGTTTGCGTATTCGACAATGTATTCCAAAACATCCGCTGCAAAAAAGCGACCAACGTAATTTTCCATGGCAATCCCGCCTTTTTCAACACAAATAGCCGACAATACAGTAGCCATTTCGTTATAAAAATTAGCCAATTTTAAATAATTTTGAACTGACAGTGCCATGATGTTTCTCCTCGTCCTTTTTTTATATTATAAAAACTATTGCCACAGGAACGCAATTAAATTATAATATAAATTATGAGAATGAGATATTTATTTTTTATCCTGGCATTATCTGCCTGTGCATCTGTTAATCGTGGTTCCATAGATGACGCCACGATACTGAATTGGGAAAACGATGCTGTGACCACTGACCAATTTGTTCGTGATCATAAATCTTGCCTTGGTATTAAAGACACTAATTATATGCCACGTTCAAGAATTGCTAAGTTATTATCCCCAAACCAAAGTGCACAGATGCCCGATTGGGATGGTCTTTGGGTTACATTTCAATCTAATGAATACAAAGACATAGGACAACGTGCCCTGCTTTCGGTACCACCAAATACAGCATCAAAATCTGTTGGTTATTATCGTAAATGCATGTTAAGACGTGGTTATTTGCTGCGTGCAAAATAAATTATCGTGATTGTTGGCTATTTTCTAAAAATGTGATATAATAAGAGGCATGAAGAAAACCATATTCTTTTGGTTGTATTTTATCGCGTCAATTATATTGGCTGTCTATTTTGCTGTCCGCATTATAACAAGCCAAATGGGACGCGGTCCTGTTTCATATGTAAAACATATTTCTATTATCAGTGATGGCAAAGATGTAGATCTTGAACCGGTCAAAGTTGCCATTGGTATCAGTAATGGTGTAAACATAAAATCAGTTGATATTCATCAAATAAATAATCGCGTTATGAATATTCCTGGAATAAAACATGCATCTACGCGACGTCTTGCAAATGGTGACATTGTTGTAAAAACAGAACAATACAAAGTTGCTGCACAGTGGAGTGACGGGGTGGATTTTTATCCATTGTCATTAGATGGTGTAAAAATAGACAAACCATCCAGCGAACGTGACGATAATACAATTGTTTTCCAGGGTGTTGTTCCTGATAATCTTGCAGAAATTATAAATGGGTTATCTCCTATTGCTAAATATATAGATTATGTAAACATGGTTGAATCACGTCGTTGGAATGTGCATACAAAAAACGGAACTGTGATTTATTTACCAGAAGAAAACCCATCGATTGCTATAAATAAAATAAACGTATTAAATCAAACACATCAAATATTGTCACGACAACTGGACATTATTGACATGCGCGATAATGCAAGAATTCTGGTTAAAACAAAGAAATGAAACTTTCTAATTCGTCATTTTTATGTTTAGACATTGGAACATATGGCGTACGTGG
>OMQP01000065.1 GCA_900313285.1 uncultured Pseudomonadota bacterium | reverse complement strand
TATGGCGAAAAGAAAGAACCTGTGTCCATTGAATTGAACGGACACGAATTCAATATGTTGTTGGGACAACCATCATTGCGAACAAAATTATTTGAAATCAATGTTGGTGGCAACAAAGAAGATGCTATGTTGATGGACATTCAATATCATCCAGTATCTGACAAAGTTGTTCATGCTGATTTTAAACGTATTAATGTTAAAGAACCAGTACATGTTGTTGTACCAGTGGAAGTTATCAATATCGACACATCCAAAGGTATTAAATTGGGTGGTGTTTTGAACTTTGCTGTTCGTAAAGTTGCATTGGTTGGCTTGGTTCATGACATGCCTGAAAAAATCACTATCGATTTATCAGATGTCACAATTGGCGATACAATCCACGGTTCTGACCTTGTTTTACCAAAAGGTATTACATTGGGATTGCATATGGCAGATTTGGCTTTCGCTACTATTGGTGGTAAAATGCCAGAAGAAGCAGATGCAAAACCTCAAGTTGCTGCACCAGCCGCTGCTGCGCCAGCAAAGAAATAATATCTTTTGGATATTTTTTGATATTAACAAACCGCCCAAACGGGCGGTTGTTTTATTGTGAAAACATACCAACAATTATTTTATTTTTGCCCCTTGAAACCATGTTTTTTATAACTATATTGTGATTAAGCAAAAATTTTAAGGAGTGAAAATTATGACAAAAGTATTAGGTATTGATTTGGGTACAACAAATTCCGCTATGGCATTCATGGACGGATCTGATCCAAAAATTATCGAAAACAGTGAAGGTCAACGCACAACACCATCTGTTGTTGCAATTACGAATAATGGTGACCAATTGGTTGGTATCACTGCAAAGAACCAAGCGGTTACAAATCCAGAAAACACTATTTATGAAATCAAACGTTTAATGGGATTACGTTTTGACAGCGAAGCTGTGAAAGAAATACAAAAACGCGTTCCTTATAAAATCGTAGCTGGAGATAATGGCGATGCATGGGTTGAAATCGAAGGTAAAAAATATGCTCCATCCCAGATTTCAGCAATGATTTTATCTAAATTAAAAAAAGACGCAGAAAGCTATCTGGGCGAAACGATAACAGATGCAGTTATTACTGTTCCTGCTTACTTTAACGATTCTCAACGTCAGGCAACAAAAGATGCTGGCCGTATCGCAGGATTAAATGTTTTGCGTATTGTTAACGAACCAACAGCCGCTGCATTGGCATATGGTTTGGATAAAAATAAAGACGGCACAATTGCAGTGTACGACCTTGGTGGTGGTACATTCGATGTATCTATTTTGGAAATCGTTGACGGCGTATTTGAAGTTAAATCTACAAACGGTGATACAGCGCTTGGTGGTTCGGACTTTGATGCTCGCGTTTTAAAATATTTGATTGAAGAATTCAAGGCACAATCTGGTATTGATTTATCAAATGACAAATTGGCTTTGCAACGTTTGAAAGAAGCAGCAGAAAAGGCAAAAATTGAATTGTCTTCAAAAACATCAACAGATATTAACTTGCCTTATTTGACAGCAGATGCCACAGGTCCAAAACATTTCAACACAACACTGACACGTGCAAAGTTGGAATCTTTGGTTGCTGATTTAATTGAAAAAACAATTGAACCATGCAAAAAGGCTTTGAAAGACGCAGGCCTTACGACATCTCAAATCAACGAAGTTATTTTGGTTGGTGGACAAACACGTATGCCAAAAGTCGTTGAAACAGTGAAAGAATTCTTTGGCAAAGAACCTCACAAAGGCGTTAACCCAGACGAAGTTGTTGCATTGGGTGCTGCTATCCAGGGTGGTGTTTTGAAAGGCGAAGTCAAAGACGTTTTGTTGTTGGATGTTACCCCATTGTCTTTAGGTATTGAAACATTGGGTGGCGTATTTACTCGTTTGATTGACCGCAACACAACAATTCCAACCAAAAAATCACAAATCTTTTCTACCGCTGAAGACAACCAATCAGCTGTGACAATTCGCGTATTCCAGGGTGAACGTGATATGGCGGCAGATAATAAATTGCTTGGTCAATTTAATTTGGAAGGTATCGCACCTGCCCCACGTGGTATGCCACAAATCGAAGTATCTTTTGATATCGATGCGAACGGTATCGTCCATGTATCTGCAAAAGATAAAGGTACCGGCAAAGAACAAGCCATTTCTATTAAATCAGACGGCGGATTAAGCGAAGACGAAATCAAACGTATGGTTGATGAAGCAGCTGCTAATGCCGAAGCTGATAAAAAGAAGAAAGAATTGGCCGAAGCCAAAAACACAGCAGAAACAGCAGTGTTCAGCATTGAAAAATCTTTGAAAGAACACGGTGATAAAATATCTGCCGAAGAACGCCACGCAATCGAAGATGCAAAGAAAGAATTAAGCGACGAATTGGCAAAAGCCGATGCAACAGCTGAATCTTTAAAAGCAAAAACGGATGCTTTGACTGAAAAAGCAATGAAATTGGGTGAAGCGGTCTATAAAGCCGCCCAGGCCGAACAAGCCGCCCAACAAAACGGTCAGTCAGAACCTTCTGAATCTGGTGACAAAGGTGCCACGGATGCAGATTTTTCTGAAAAATAATTAAGGTTCCCTT
>OMQP01000066.1 GCA_900313285.1 uncultured Pseudomonadota bacterium | reverse complement strand
ATATAATTCCACGTTTGTTGGACGCGGGCGTTTATCAACATGACCGATTAAGTCTGAAATATTGTGCAAAAAATATTCCGGGGAAATATATACCTTGGAAATATAAATTTATGCTTTGGTTTGCTAAAAATATATAATGGATATATAAAAAAATGAGAATCAAAAAACACAAACATCTTGAATCAAAAATATGGAACAAAGATAATTCTTTGCGAATTGAGGTTCGTGAAATGTTGTTATCTATGGCGTGGGGTTATATAGACAATGTTCGTTGTAAAATGGGATTGAAAATTCATAATTCTGATATCAAAGATATATTTTTATATGGCTCTATCACAAACTATTTTTATACACGTAAATCTGATATGGATATGTGTATATTATTGGATATGGAAAAAATCATAGAAAGAAATCCAAATGCCCGCGTTGAACAAAGTATGACTATGTTTTATTATAATTGGGCAATGACACATCATTGTTGCATCTATGGCAGAAAAATCGATATTTCTTTTGAAAATTGCAACAGCACTAAAAGCAGAAAACATTTCAGAACTGGTGCAATGTATTCATTGGTAAATAATAATTGGATTTATACACCTGTTATCATTTCTGATTCTGAATTCCGACAAATTACAAAAGAAGCACAAAGTATATATAAAAACATTATGCGTGATTACCGCATTGTTAAGAAAAACGGCTTTCAACAAGATGACATTGAACACATGTATAAAAATATACACCGTTCTAAAAATGTTTCACACAACGCAAATGTAACACAACCTATAACACCTATGTATCTCGCTTTCCGTAAGGTTCGTGACCGTGGTATAGTTGATAGTTTGCGTAATCACGCAATAGAAAATGAATCTGAAGAATTTGTATTAAAGTAATTTTAGTGGCCATGTGCCATTAAATGCAAAACCACACTGACTATAAATAATACAGTTATCACACATAAAATAATTTTTTGTGTTTTATGTGATTTTTCTTTTTCACATTCTGCACATGGACAATCTTGCAAAACCAATATCCAAGACAACCCTAACATCAAAGCAGAAAATACAAACAACCATGGTTCTATCCATTCTGGAATTAAAGAAGTGTGGCTGATTTCTGGTGCAAACAAACCAATCACAGACAAAACAATTGGTAAAACACAACAAAACAAATGTGGTAATATTGACGCAATTACACCGATTTTTACTGCTTTATTTTTCATATTAAACCTCTTTTTTGGTGTCCCCAGCAGAACTCGAATCTGCATCTAATCCTTAGGAGGGATTTGTTCTATCCAATTGAACTATGAGGACATGCCCCAAATTCTACACCAATAAAAAAATAAATCAACATTTAGTGATTGCAATATTCTAAACTGTTTGTATAATACTTCCAAAATAAGAAACAGGTGAATTATTATGGCAACTATTACACGTATAGAATTGGCAAATGCATTAAGAAACCGTTTTGGTTTGACGAAGATGTTAAAATCACAGGTTTTGGTACATTCAAAATTTTATCTAAATCTGCACGTATCGGACGTAATCCAAAAACAGGCGTTCCTGCAATTATATCTGCGCGTCGCGTTGCAACTTTCCACCCAAGCACCGAATTCAGAAAACAGGTTGCAGGTAAATAAAAAATTTGATTTATAAAAAAACCGTCAAAATGACGGTTTTTATTTTACCACAATTTCACCCTTTTATCTGGGGCGAGATACAATTTATCAGATTCAGATATATTAAACACATCATACCACGCTTCAACATGTGGCAATATTCCATTTACACGCCAACGTGATAAAGAATGTTCATTTGTTTTTGTCATACGAATCAATTCTGCATCTCTGATATTTCCGGCTTCGGTCATAGCAAATGCCAGAAAGAATCTTTTGTCTGAATCAAAACCCAAATATTCTTCTGATTTTTTACCAAACATTTTATATGCCGTATAAGATATTGTTACCCCACCATAATCAGCCAAATTTTCGCCCAATGTAAATTCACCATTTGCGTGTAAATTTGGTGCAACCAATATATTATTAAAATGCTCTTTCATAATATTTGCGTGTTTTTCAAATTGTTCTGCATCTTCTTTTGTCCACCAATCGCGCATATTACCATCTTTGTCAAAATGACGACCACTGTCATCAAAACCATGTGTCATTTCGTGTCCAATAACAGAACCAATTGCACCATAATTAAATGCGTCATCTGCATTTACATCAAAAAATGGATATTGCAATATTCCCGCAGGAAAACATATTTCATTACTGGACGGGTCATAATACGCATTTATTTCATGTGCGTTCATATACCAAATAGTTGAATCTTTTTCTTTACCGATTTTATTCAACCAAAATTCATCTTCAAATTCAGCAACACGCATCATATTTGCATACAAA